>DATELS010000468.1:0-6422 GCA_035276365.1 Thermoanaerobaculia bacterium | reverse complement strand
TGATGTTTGTCCTTGGACGCGACTTGATACGCCTCGAGATAGCGCTTCTGCGCCGCGTCGACGTCATTCTGCTGCAACGCGACGTTGCCGAGTTGGTACGTCCACGGGACGAGATCGAACTTCGCGCCGATGCGTTTCGCGCCGTCGTACGCGTCGCGGAAATGCTGGCCCGCCGCCTCGTAGTCGCCGAGCTCGAGATACGCCCAGCCGACGTTGCCCTCGAATTTCTCGAGGAAGGAGAGGTTGCCCACGGCACGCGCCTTCGCCACGAGCGGCTCCCACATCGCGAGGGCCTCGTCGAAGCGATCTTCGTTCGCGAGCGCGCGTCCGAGCGTGCCGAGCACACGCAACTCGGTCTGTGTGTCTCCGTATTTGCGTGCGGCTTCGAGCGCCTCCGCGCCCCACTTCGCCGCGCGCTCGACATCGAGCGTCATCATCACGACGAGCACCGTGGGCAACGTTTGCGGAATCTTCTGCGCGAGCGGATACGCCTCGCGTATCAGTCGATCCGCTAACTTGCGGTCGCCGTTGCGATACGCGACGATGGCCAGTCCGCGCAGCCGCAGCACTTCGACGTCCGTCGCGCGCAACTTCGGCGGCAGCGGACGTTCGAGTAACGCGCGCGCGTCATCGAATTTCGAGCTACCGATGAGCGCGTCCGCGTACACGATCCGCAGCCGCCACACCCACGGGTCGTCGCTGTCGCCGTAACGCGGCAACGCGGCGCCCGCAATGGCGAGCGTCGCGTTGTAATCGCCGCCATCGAACGCGGCCTTCGCCTGGCGGTACGAGGTCTCCGCGGAAGGTGCCGCTGCCGCTCCTCCGATGAGCAGGAGGAACAGCAGCGGCACGAACGCGCGGTTACGGGAGAAAGTCCGTCCCATTGCCCTCGCCCGAGCACAGCGTGTAACCGCCGCCCGATCCGCCGCTCGTCAGACCAACCGGCTCGCCGGTCGTGTCGGACAGCGCGACGGCCTTGAGTCGCGGCTCATCGCCGCCGGTCGCCATCGACACGCGGCCCCACGTCTTGCCGTCGAGGGTCTTGCCGAGCTCCACGCGCATCAGGTTGACGCGCCGGCGTCCGGCCTTGAGCAGGACTTCGCCGAGGTGAATGAGACCGAAGCCGGCGACCTCGATGGTGAAGCCGCGGCGCGTGATGCCCGGGATCTCGCCCGGCGACAGCTTCGGAGTCGTCGAGCGCAGCAGCGACGCGCGGATGCCGGTCGTGCAGCGGCGCGGGACGTGGAAGTTCTTCACACCTTCGACGATCGTGACGCACTCGTCGAGGGGCCAGTTGTACGCGGCCGCGAGCTCCGTCACCTGCTCTTCCGTCATCGACTTGAACGACTCGACGAACTCCGCGTACGTCCCGTGACGGCGGAACGGCTCGGGATTGAAGTCGATCTCGATCGGATGTCCGTCGATGACGAGGCCGATGATGTTCGCGTCGAACGAAATGCGCGACTCGCCGAGGCACTCGCCCTCGCGGCGGTTGATGGACGTCACGCTCGAGCTGAGCACGTCGGCCTGGATGCGGCCTTCGATGTCGAGCTTCGTGACGGTGACGTTTGCGTACGTGTTGTACAGCTTGTCCTCGAACGAGTTGCCGAGGACGTTGCTCTTGGCGCTGTAGAACGAAACGCCGTTCTCGTTGAAATCGGCGATCGTCGATTCACCGACTCCCCCGCCCGGCGGCAGTGCGACGGATGCCTGACTGGGGAGGTACTTGGTCTTGCCAGCGTCTTCGACTTGCCCGCCAAACGCGAGCGTATTTGCGTGGAACGTGAATCCCATGGCTCCCTCCTTACGCGCTCTCTCAGCGCGTGGCTCTCTGCGGTTGCACCTCGGTTGATGGGTCTACTCGACTACGTAATTCGCACTGGAGAGCTCGGAGCGGTTGCCGTCCTCTCGGACACCCACGAGAACCAGCACATATCTGCCCGCCGGCAACGGACGAAGCAGGAATCGAATCTTGTTGTCTTGCCCAACCTGATTTGCATTGCGCTCGAGGACGCGAATGGCTTTGCCGGACGCGTCGCGGAGCTCGACGCGATACCGGACCATGCGCATCGTGCCGTCGGCGAGGGGAACGTCCATCGACATCTCGGCCGCGGTGTCGTTCTCGAATTTCAACGGATGCTCATCACCCTCGGCGCGCGTGTCGCCGACGCCGACGGCTTCCTGGAGAGTGAGGGGTTCAATGAGGGCGATGGGCGCGGTCTGCATGCGCGGGATGATCAGTCCCTGATACGCGACGATCGTCGCGGCGGCGGTGGCGACAGCGGTGGAAGCAATCCACTTCATCGGCCGGAACCGTCGAACCTGCGGCTCCTGCTTCACGACTTCGCGGCCGGTGGCGAACATCGTCGCGCCGGCGCGAACCGTCTCTGCACAAACGCGACAATCAAAAAAATGCTCTTCGAACGACTCGCGCGTCGTTTCGTCGAGCTCGCCGAGGAGATAGCTTTCGGCGGCCTGGGTCTCAATGGCTTCGGAATGGTTCATTTCTCGTGTCTCAGAGGGATAGTGACGACAAGCGCGATTTCGTTTCACGTGTCGTCATATTTCCCTCGAAATCGTTCGAGCGCGCGGTGGAGCAGCACGCGGAGATAGCCGCGATCGATCCCGAGGCGCCGGCAGACCTCGTCCTTCTCGAGCTCTTCTAGGAAGAGCGCGCGCAGAATGGCCGCGTCGCGTTCGCTCAACTCGTCGAGGATTTGCCGTACGCGCTCCTGCACTTCGCGCGTGATCAGCCGACCCGGGATGTCGATCGGATCCGTCACGTCATCCTTCAGTTCTTCGGTCGGGCGATCCTGGCGGCGCCGCTCACTGACGACGTTGTTGCAGATCGAGTTCACGTACGCGCCGAACTTGTGGCCGTCATGACAGCCGCCGCTTTCACTGCGCAAACCGGCGAAGACGCGGCGGTGCACTTCCTGGATGATGTCGTCGACGTCGGAGGGCGGAACGCGTCCGCGCAGCTTCATCGCCAGCAGGACCTGGAAGTAGCGCGCGTAATGCTCTTCCGTGAAGCGGTCGCCTTCCCGAAGACGCCGGACATAGTCGTCGTCGAAGGCGAAGAGGTCCATAAGAGGGAGTGACTCTTACTTTACTCCATCTGATAGGGTTTCCCCGACTTCCCGCGTTATTTCTGGAGCTTGAGGGAAATTTGCCGGATGGCGGCATGCGCGATCGTGACGTCCACGTCGCGTTGCAGCATGGGGATGTACTTCGCGGCAAACGCGGCGTCGGACGACGCGCCGAAGAGGCGCTCGGTGCGGGCGAGGATGGCGTCGACGTCCGCGCGGACGAAGTCGGTCGCGGTCATCGAGTCGATGTCGACGATGAGCGAAGTCAGAGGCTTGAGCCACGCGAAGAACGGATCCTCCTGCAGCAGTTGCAGGAGCTGCGTCGGCGCGGGCTTGCTGCCCGTCGCCTGCGCGTACTCCGCGTTCGCGGCGTCGATGAGCGCGCGATGCAGCGGGAGCAGATGCTTGCGCATCTCGCGCAGTCCCGCGCGCAGCTCCGCCCGCTCCGGATCGTCGGGCGTGTGCATCATGCGCGCGTAGACGTCCTCTTTCTTCATCAGGAGAAAATCACCGGCCTCCACGGTTGGCTGGGGAAGGGTGGGTAGGCAGTTCGCCAACCGTAGAGGCCGTGAAAGCTTTGCTGCAGCTCAGGAAGAACAAGGATACCGCAACTGCCGTGGCGCAAGAGAAGTTTCATCAGTTAGAATGCGCGTCCCGCTTCGGAATGAACCATCCGGACGGGAGGTTAATGCTCCGTGCTCGCACCCATAGCTCAATTGGATAGAGCATCTGACTACGGATCAGAAGGTTAGAGGTTCGAGTCCTCTTGGGTGCACCAAACGCGATCCACTCCGACGGCGGGCCACTAGCCCGCCGTCGTACTCTTTGACAGATGAATGAAGCGCAGTGGATGGATGCGGCGTTCGCGCTGGCCGAGGAGGCCGCGGCGGAGGGAGAGATTCCCGTCGGCGCGGTGATCGTCGACCGCACGGGAACGATCATCGGACGCGGTCGCAATCGCCGCGAGTCCGGCGATCCTCTGGGACACGCCGAGATCTACGCGATTCACGAGGCCGCGCGCGCGATGGGCGACTGGCGGCTCGAGGGAACGACGATGGTCGTCACGCTCGAGCCGTGCGCGATGTGCGCGGGCGCACTCGTGAACGCGCGGGTCGAACGACTCGTGTTCGCGGCACGCGATCCGAAGGCGGGCTTCTGCGGCTCGCTCGGCAATCTCGTGCAGGACGCACGTCTCAATCATCGGCTGGAGGTCGAGAGCGGGCTCGAAGAAGAGCGATCGCGCACGATGCTCCAGACGTTTTTCCGGAAACTGCGCGAGCGCGAACGAACGGAGAGGTGGCAGAGCGGCTGAATGCGGCGGTCTCGAAAACCGTTATACCTTTACGGGTATCGGGGGTTCGAATCCCCCCCTCTCCGCCATTCGCTGAACGCGAATGGCGAACTGAGAATTGAGAATGATTGAATTGAGAATTGAAGGCATCGTTTTCGTGCCCGTTTTTCATTCTCGATTTTCGTAGCGCAAAACCACGGAGAGATGGCCGAGTGGCTTAAGGCGCACGCTTGGAAAGCGTGTGTACGTTAATCGCGTACCGTGGGTTCGAATCCCACTCTCTCCGCCATCTGTCAGTTCCCCACCTTCCGCGGATACGCCGGCGGCTTCGGGTGCTCCACCGGTTTCTTCGCCATCTGCTCCTTGATGTATGCGATCGCGCGGTCGAGTTGTGGGTCGCGGCCGGCGAGGAGCGATGCCGGATCCTGCTCGACTTCGATGTCCGGCACGACGCCGCGGCCTTCGATGATCCATCCATCCGTCGGTGACCATGCGGCGTAGTTGGGGATGAAAATCAATCCGCCGTCGATGAGTGGATAGCCTTCGCCACTTCCCACTTCACCGCCCCACGTCCTGCTGCCGACGACCGGTCCCAGCTTCATCCTCTGAAACGCGTCGCAGAACTCCTCGGCATTCGAGTAGCTCTGGTCGTCGCACATCGCCACGCGATAGCCGGGCGTCGCCCACTGCACGCGATTCCATGACGCGCCGTAGCGCGGCTTGAACCAGACGCGCGGCACATCCGCGATCTGCGAGAGCAGGTTCGCGCTGATCCATCCGCCGCCGTTGTTGCGGATGTCGAGGATCACGCCGTCCGAGTGCTCGATGATCGGGTAGTACTGCTTCGTGAACTCCTGCGTGCCGCGCTGCGACATGTTCGGCAGTTGCACGTACGCGATGTTCTCGCCGCCGTGCGCGCGCACGTACTGCCGGCGACCTTCGAGCCAGTCGTAGTAACGCAGCCGTCCCTCGCTCGCAATCGGACGCACCATCACCGTGCGCGCGCCCGTCGCGGACGGCGTCGCGTTGACGCTGATCGGCACCAGACGATTGGCGGCGCCGACGAGCATCGACTCGATCGGCCGGTCGGTCGACACCGGACGTCCCGCGACCGCCACGATGTACTCGCCCGTCTTCACGCCGACGCCAGGCGCGAGCAGCGGCGAGCGATTGTCGAGATCGAACGAGTCGCCGGGAAGAATGCGCGCGATGCGCCACGCCTTGCCGCTCGCGTCGGCCTCGAGCTCCGCGCCGAGGTGACCGATGGGTGTGCGCGCGACGTCGGTGAGATCGCCGCCGCCGACGTACGCGTGTCCGACGTTCAGCTCCGCGATCATGTCGCCCAAAATCGTGTTGAGCTCCGAGCGGTCGCCGATCGCGGGAAGCTGCGACTCGTACTTTCTCTTCACCGCCGCCCAGTCGACGCCGTGCATCTGCGGGTCGTAGAAGAAGTCGCGCGCGATGCGCCACGCCTCCGTGAACATCTGCTTCCACTCGGACGGCGGATCGATCGTCAGCATCACGTCGTCGAGCGCGATCGCATCCGGCGCGCTCATCGGCGCCGCGTCGCTCGCGCCGACCGTGAGATCGTTGCCCGAGCGCACGAGCAGCTTCTTGCCGTCATCCGAAAGTTGGAACGACGTCATCTTCTCGACGACGGTCGCGAGCTCGATCTTCTTCGGATCCTTGAGCGGCAGCGCGCGCAGTTGATAGCGCGGCTTGTTGCGATCGCCGTCCGCGTCCGCGGGATCGATCTCGATCTTGAGCAGCAGTCGGTCTTCGACGGCAGCCAGCGAGACGTAGCGATCGCCGGGCACCGGCACATCCGCGATCCGATCCGCGATCCCCTCCACATCCACCTTCACCTCGGGCAAATCGGACGCGGGTTTGTCATCGTTCTTCTTCGCATCCTTCTTCGCTTCTTCCTTCTTCGGCGTTTCCGCGGGCTTGATCCCTTCCTCGTCATCGAGCTTGAGGAACGGAGACTTCGTGTCCGCCGCGAGCGCGATCACCGAGACGCGCGTCGCTTTGTCGAACGTGAG
>DATELS010000467.1:0-3675 GCA_035276365.1 Thermoanaerobaculia bacterium | reverse complement strand
CGTTCCGGGCAGCGCCACGCGTCGCGCGTTCGCGCATTGCGGCAGGAGCGACCAGTCAACCGCGCTGCCGGCGAGCCACAAACGCGCGATCGATTCGAGTTTTCCCTTCGCCGTCCAGCGCGCCACGAGCTCACTGCCGTCCTCGTCATCGAGCAGGAATGCGAGGTCGCGCGTCTCGCCGCGCCAGGCTTCGCCCTTGCGCAGCGCGGCGATCAGTTCCTCGCGCGTGCGCGCGAGCAGCGCCATGCGGCACGGGAGCTCGTCGCGTCCGAACATCAGCGTGTACGCGACGTCATCGAGCGCGAGCTCGGGATGGTTTTCGAGATGCGCGATCAGCGCGGCGACACTTTCCTGCAAACGCGATTCGTCTTTCGCGGAGAGCACGATCAGCCGCGCGCTGCCATCGTCGACGCTCGCCGGCGTATCCACCGCTTCGAGCACGACGTGCGCGTTCGCGCCGCCGAATCCGAACGAGCTCACTCCGGCGCGTCGCACTGCGCGACCCGTCTCATCGAGCAATGGCACCCATGGCTCGACGCGCTCGACGACATGGAACGGCCCGCCCTCCAGCTTCACGAATGGATTGAGCCGCTCGAAGTTCGCGTTCGGCGGCAGCTCGCGATGCTGCATCGCCAGCAGCACCTTCAACACACCGGCGATGCCTGCCGCGGTCTCGAGATGGCCGACGTTCGTCTTCACCGATCCGAGTCCGCACGGACCGGCGGCATCGCCGAACGCGCCCTTCAATCCTTCGACTTCGATCGGATCGCCGAGCTTCGTGCCCGTGCCATGCGCTTCGACATAGCCGATCGTCGACGGCGACACGCGCGCCACGCGCAAGGCGCGCGTGATGAGATCGGCCTGCGCCGCGGGATTCGGCGCGGTGAGCGACGTCGCGCGTCCGCCATGATTGACGAACGAGCCGCGCAGGATGGCGATGACCGGATCGCGATCGGCGCGCGCGCGGCCGAGGCGTTTGAGGAACACGGCACCGGCACCTTCGCCGCGCACGTAGCCGTTCGCACTCTCGTCGAACGTGCGGCAGCGGCCATCGGGACTGAGCATGCCCGCCTTGCTGAACGCGACGTACGGCTCGGGCGTGAGCATGACGTGCACGCCGCCGGCGATGGCCATGTCGCACTCGCCGCGGCGAATCGATTCGGCCGCGCGATGCAAGGCGACGAGCGAGCTGGAACACGCGGTGTCGATCGGCTCGCTCGGCCCATGCAAATCGAGGAGGAAGGAGACGCGATTCGCCAACATCGCGTTCGACATCCCCGTCGCCGAATGCGCCTCGGTCTCCACTCCGTGTCCGCGGACGACGAGCGCGTAGTCGGAGTGTCCGACGCCGACGAAGACGCCGGTGCTCGTCCCCGCGAGCGCGGTCGGACTCCAGCCGGCATTCTCGATCGCGTGCCACGCGACCTCGAGGAAGAGGCGATGCTGCGGATCCATGAGCGCGGCTTCGCGCGGCGAGATGCCGAAGAACGCGGCGTCGAACTTGTCGACATCGGACATGAAGCCGCCCCAACGCGAGGTCGATCCCTCGACGCGACGCCAGTCCCAGCGATCGGCGGGAATCTCGGTGATGAGATCGCGCCCTTCGCGCAGATGGCGCCAGAACTCGTCGAGGTCGCGCGAGCCGGGCATGACGCCGGCCATGCCGACGATGGCGATGGCGTCGTCGTCGACGTCGGCCTCGTCGCGCACGATCGGAATCAACTTCGGTGCAACCGCGACGGCAACCCCACGCCCGTGCAGATGCCCGGCGAGCGCACGAAGCGTGCGGTGCTCGAAGAGCGTCGCGGGTGAGAGATCGAGGCGGAAACGCGCATTGATTGCGTCGGTGAGCTCGACGAACGTGATGGAGTCCATGCCGTAGTCGGCGAGCGAGCGATCGGGATCGATGCGCTCCGGCGCGAGCTTGAGCGCACCCGCGGCGAGTTCCCGAACGACGGGAAGCACGTCGCCGTCGATGACTGGTCGTGAGACAGGTTGCTGCAGCGATTGCTCGATTTGCGCGACGTTGCCTTGTGCGACGAGGAAGCGCCGCGGTGCGTCGGTCATCGCGTGCGCGAGTGCCTCGAGGCCGACCTCGGTTTCCATCGGCACGAAGCCGGTATTGCGCAGCGCGGCGTCGCGCGCGGCGAGGCCGCCGTCTTTCCAGGGCGGCCAATTGATCGAGCATGTGCGGCCCGGGCCTTCGCGCTGTTCCGCGAACGCGTCGAGCACGGCATTGGCGTACGCGTAGTCGCTCTGGCCCGCGTTCCCGTGCAGCGCGGCGATCGACGAGAAGAGGATGAAGAACTCGAGCGGCTCGTTGCGCGTCGCTTCATCGAGATGGAACGCGGCGTCCGCCTTCGCGGCGATGACCGCGCGCGCCTCGTCGAGCGTCTTGTTCGCGATCATCTTGTCGGACGTCATGCCCGCGGCGTGGATGACGCCGCGGATCGCGCCGTATTGCTCGCGCAGGCGCGCGACGAGCGCGAACGTCTGCGCGCGGTCGCCGAGGTCGGCGTCGCGGCGACAGGCGGCGATGTGCTTTGCGCCGTTCGTGTGTAGAAAATCGGCGACGATCTTTCCGATGCGACCCGTGCCGCCGGTGACGAGATAGACGCCGTCGCCGCGCAGTTGGAGCGCGGAGGATCGCGGCTCGTAGCGATTCCAGCGCGTCGTCGATGTGGTGCGGAAGCGGAGCCGCGGAATCTCGCGCATCGCCGTCGCGCCGAGGGCGGCGATGGCGATGGAGCGCGGATCGCCGTCGTGGCGATAGACGAGCTCGCGCGACTCCGCGGGCGGATCGAGCGCGAGTGCGCGCAGGCGCTCGAACACCGAGGCGAAGTCGCCGGTGAGCACTTCCCCACCCTGCGGTGCGGGCGCGAACGTCGTTACCGGCTGCGCGTACAGCACGTCTGTACGCGTGGATGCGAACGGACGCGCGGAGAGATTGCGCAGCGCGACCCGCACCTGGCCCGCCTCATCCGCGATGGCGACGTCGAAGCCGTCCGCGCCGCGCGCCTGCGCGTGCACGAAGCACGTCTCGGGCGTCGGTCCATAGATGTTCACTTCTTCGAGCGCGAACGGGACGTGCAGCCGCTGCTCCTGCTGCGGGAGGAAGCAGATGAGGCTCTGCAGCGCACCGTCGAGCAGCGACGGATGCAGGACGAGCGCCGCGCCGCGCGTGCCGTTCACACATTGCGGCAGGCGCAGCGTGGCGAGCACTTCGCCTTTGCCGATGCGCACGTTGCGCACGGAGCGGAAGCCGTCGCCGAGGTCGAGGGCAAGGGAGGAAGTGCGCGCGTAGAGTTGCGCGCCGTCGAACTCCGCGTCGCAGCGGCGACGCACCGCGTCGAGATCGATCACCGCCGGCGCGGCCTGCGGCGTCGCGTCGACGATCATGTCGCCGCGCGCGTGCAGCACGGGCTGCGCAGCGTCACCGGACCAGATGCGGAACTTCGTGCCGCTCTCGTCGCCGGCGAACGTCGTGTGCACCTGCACCGGCACACCGTTCGCGGTCATCGGGCGCATCCAGACGATGTTGCGCATCGCGGTCACGCTCGACGATTTCGCGAGCGCGCCCGCCGCGCGCGCGATCTCGAGATACGCGACCGCGGGGAGAACCTTCGTTCCGGAGACGACGTGATCGGCGAGCGGGAACGTGACCGGATCGAGCTT
>DATELS010000466.1:0-6272 GCA_035276365.1 Thermoanaerobaculia bacterium | reverse complement strand
GCGCCTGATCGTAGTCTGGGTGCGCGTCGAGATATCGGCTTTCACCCTCGAGGAGAAACGCGTGAAGCATGAAAAGGCGCGAGGACAGCTCGCGATAGTCAGGTCGGAGATTTCGAAAGGCTGTGTCGATGTCTGCGTCGTAATACCGCGTGACCAACGACAGCGGATTCTCCGCACGCTCGAGAAGCTCCGCCGCGCGTACGTCGGTCATGTCCTTCTTGAAGGCCGCCAGCCCGGCCTCCAACGCCGCGCGGTCCTTCGGATGCTCCATCGCCTCCACAACCGCGAGCGGAAACCGCTCTCCCGTCGTTGCGAGGACTTCGGCGTACAGCCGCGACGCCGCGCGATCCGACAAATCCGATCTCTCGAAATACCGCGCCGCATTCGTCGGAAACGCGTGCGCCATTTTCGTCAGCGTGGCGCGGTCGCGGCGATGGAGTGCGTCATCGAACTCGTCCGTGCTCCATTGCGCGAGCGGGTCGGGCAGTCTTTGTAGCCTTTGCCTGTGCTCGAGCGCCTCCTCCCCCCACCCCGACTTTTCCGCGGCCACCTCGTTCCACGAGTGAATGGCCTCCTTCGTCAGGTACAGCCACTCCTGCGCGAGCGCGCGATTGAAACCCTCCGCAGTCTCGAGCGCGTGTAAGAGATCGATCGGGTCTGGGTCGCGTTTGCGTTCGAAGCGTGTCAGGTACGCGGCGGCGAGGTCGTCCTTCGCGTAGCGCTCGACTGCGCGCAGCGCTTTGTCGAGGCAGTCGCCGCCGGCATTCGTCAGCAGCTCCAATGCTTTCTCGCGGGTATCCACTGCGTCGGTGCAGGTCGTGCGCAGTGTCGCCGGCCGCGCGTACTCCTGCCATTCCGCGCCCGTCAGTCGTGCCTGCATCCCCCTCCGCGGAGGCGGATTCGGGTTCTCTCTGTTACAGGCCCAGAGGGCGCTGCAGAGGCACAGAACGATGCAGACCGGATTCTTCACGCCTTCCATACGATACGCGGTTCGCGAGAATGGGTGTGAGCGATGAGCGACGACCTTTTCGAGTCTCTGTACAAGCGCTACCAGGGGCGCATGCGTCGGTTTTTCCGGCAGGTCTTCCGCGTCGATGAGGCGGACGCGCAGGAACTGACGCAGGACTCTTTCGTCCGCTTCTTCCGGGCCATGGACGAATATCGCGGACAGGCCGAGTGGGCGCTCCTCGAGACGATCGCGCGCAACGTCGGCTACAACCGCGTGCGCTCGGTTACGACCATCAAACGCGGCGGCGTCCGTACCGAGTCGCTCGACGACGGCGAGTCCGTGAAAGACGCCGTGGACCACAACAGCGTGCATCCTGTCGACAAGATGATCAACGCCGAGCACCGGCAGCAACTGGGGCAGGCAATCCTGAAGCTTCCGAAAGGCCAGCGCCAATGCCTGCAGCTCTGGCTCGAGGACTTCAGCAGCGAGGAGATCGCCCGCGCTCTGGGAATCTCGGTCGTGGCAGTGAAATCGCGCATCCGCGACGCAAAGCGGACCTTGCGCGAATGGCTGGGAGACGACAACGCGCTCCCGGAGGACGAATCATGACGAACAAATCCGATTGGCAGGAAGCGAACCGCCGTCTCATGGCGGAGCAGCGCGAGAAACTCGGCGATCCACCGACCGCGGAGGAGATGCTCGCCTATACGAACGGCGAATTGAGCGAGGAAGAAGCGGACCGCATTCGCGATCTCCTCGTCGCGTATCCCGAGCTCGCGCGCATGTACGCCGCGCCGTTCCCCGAGGAAGGGGACGACGTTTCGGAGGAGACGATCGCCGCGGGCTTGCAGGACGTGCAGCGTCGGCTCGGCGGCAACGTCGTCGAGCATCGCACGCGCGTGCGCCACTTCATCCCGATGTCCCTCGTCGCGGCGCTGGCGCTCGTCTTCTTCGGACTCTATGTCCAGGCCGAAAGCCGCGCGCGCAACATCGCCCGCGGCTGCGACCTCCCCCGCGTCCTCGGCGCCCCCCAGGAGCTCGTCTCCGATGCCCCTCGCGGATCCGCCACGCCGACCGTTCTCCGCAAAGACGGAGAGGCGTATTTCCTGAAGCCGCAGCTCATCAACCAACTCCGCTTCGCGCACTACACGATGGAACTGAAGGACAAGTCGGGCTCCGTCTGGACGACGCACTCCGCCGAGCCCGATGAGAACGACACCTTCCAGGTCGTCGTCCCGCACAGCTTCCTGCGCGAGGGCGTGGTCTATCAGTTGCGCATCTTCGGCGTCGACGGAAAGGAGCAGCGACTGGTAGGGCAGTACGACGTGACCGTGCCGTCGGAGTGACGATGCCGGATTAGCCAGTGACGACGGCGCTCTGCGTATAGAGCGCCGTCACCTCCGACGCCGGACCGTCCGCCACCACCTCCCCGTGCGAGAGCCACAGCGCGCGCGAGCACATCGCCTCGATTGTCGCGAGGTCGTGCGACACGAGCACGATCGTTGCGCCGCTGTGGACGAAGCGGCTGATGCGCGTCTGGCAGTGCAGTTGGAACGCGGCGTCGCCGACGGCGAGGATCTCGTCGAGGAGGATCGTCTCCGCGTCGATTGCCGTCGCGACTGCGAACGCGAGGCGCGCGATCATGCCTGTCGAGTACGCGCGCAGCGGGAGGTCGATCACCGGCTCGAGTCCGGAGAACGCGATGATCTCGTCCTGGCGCGAGCGCATGAACGCGCGGGAGAAGCCGAGGAGGGCGCCGTTGAAGAGAATGTTCTCGCGGCCGGAGAGCTCCGCCTCGAATCCCGTTCCCAGCTCCAGCACCGGCGCCACCGCGCCGCGGCTGATCGCGACGCCTTCCGACGGACTGATGATCCCCGCCGCCACGCGCAACAGCGTCGACTTGCCCGCGCCGTTCGCGCCGATGATCCCCACCGACTCCCCGTGCCGGATCGTCACCGACACATCGCGCAGGCTGTAGAAATAGCCCGCCTTCGGATGCGGCGTCACCGCGCGAATCGCCGCCTCCTTCAGGCTGCGGATGCGCTTCTCGCGATACCGGACGCTCACGCGCTGCAGTTCGATGACGTTCATTCGTTACAGGTGCGCATGAAAGCGCGTCGCGAGGTGGCGGAAGATCATCCAGCCGATGGCGAGCGAGCCGAGGGCGAGCACGATCGCGATCGAGAGCGTCGTCGGCGAAGGTACGATTCCGTAGTAAATCGGATCGCGCACGATCTCCACGATGTACACCAGCGGATTGAGCTTGATCAGCAGGCGATAGCGCTCGGGGACGATCGAGATCGGATAGATGATCGGCGTCAGATACATGAGCGCCGGCAGGCCGGCCTGTACCATCTCGCGCACGTCGCCGAAGAAGACCGACACCGCGGTCAGTCCCAATGACACCCCGAACGTGAACACGCCGAGGATCAGGAGAGCGATCGGAAGAAACCAGAGGTTCGCGGAGAGCGGCGCGCCGACGACGAGCATGATCACGAACAGCACCACCAGCGAGAGGCCGAGGTTGATCATGCCCGAGACGATCGTCGAGAGCGTGAAGATCGACGGCGGCACGCGCACGCGCTTCATCAACGGCCCGTTCCACGCGACCGACGCCATCGCGTTCACCACCGTCTGCGAGAAAAAGTTCCACGCGACGTACGCCGACAGAAAGTACGTCTCGTAATGCTCGAACTGCGCGCGGAACAGCGACGAGAACACGATCGTGAAGATCAGCATCAGCGACAGCGGATGCAGCATCGTCCAGAGAAAGCCGAGGAAGGAGCGCTTGTAGCGGACTGTGAGGTCGCGATGCACGAGCTCGAGCAGGAGGCCCGCGTGCCTGCGCGTGTCGCGCAGCTCTTCCAGCGCGTTGAGCGGACGGCCGGCGATCGTCTTCCGCTCGGGGAAGTGACTCGGATCGAGTGCGCTCGTGGTCAACGACATCCTGTCAGCGCAGCCGCAGCGTGGGATTGCGGATGAAGCGCACACGATACGGCAGCCGGTCGTTGAAGGCGATGAGGAAACGGAACACGCGCGGATTCTGAATCCAGAACAGCTTCCAGCTCCGGCGCAGACTCGGACGCCGGCGCTGTCCGAAATGGTTCACGACGTTCAGGATCGATCTCGCCTCGTCCCACTCGCGCGCGGAGCATGCGCGGACGTAGTCGTCGAGCGTCGTGAAGAAGAAGCGCGGCGCGATCGCGTCGGCGCCGTAGTAGCGGAGCATGCGCGGATCGTCGGGAAGCATCGCCTCGAGCTTCGCCGCGTAGCGCATGCGGCTTTCGAGAAAGCGCCGCGATCCCGACGAGCCGTTCGGGTGAATGCGAAAGCGGACGAGCGGCATCGCCACGAACACGTTTTCCCAGCCGAGGCGGAAGAAGCGGACGAAGAGGTCATCGTCTTCGTAGCCGGAGAGCGTCTCGTCGAATCCGCCCGACTCCTCGAACGCCGTGCGGCGCAGCACGCTGGCCGAGGGGATCACCATCACGTCGCCGGAGATGCATTCGAAGATCGTGTTCTTCGGATGGCGCAGCCCGGACGTGCGCAGGAACGAGCGCGTGACGACGTTGCCGCCGTGATCCATCTCGTCGAAGTCGCTGTAGCTCCAGCCCGCGGCCATGTTGTCGACGAGCGGCGCCACGAGCAACTCCAGATGTTGCGGATACCAGCGATCGTCCTGATCGAGAAACGCGAGGTACTCGCCTTCCGCCTGCTTCGCGGCGAGATTGCGCGCCGCGGACTGTCCGCGATTCGTTTGTCGCAGGATGCGGATCGGGAACGGAACGTTCGTCAGCGTCTCGAGCGCGTCGAGCGAGCCGTCCGTCGAGCCGTCGTCGACGACGATCAACTCGACGGGACGCAGCGTCTGCGCGATCACGCTCTGCACGGCCTCGCGGACGAACGCGCGTCCGTTGAAGACGGGGAGAATCGCCGTGACGCGTGGCTTCGCGAGCCGCTTGATCACGGGTGGCTCCGCGGCGGACGCAGTCCCGCGACCGGATACTGGTGCGCGCGCGTCTCGCTTTGCGACGTCGTGAGCGGCCACGCGACGGCGTCGGGCGCGATGTCTTCCACTTTGCGCGCGAGGATCTCGGCCATTGCCAGTACGGGAATCGTCGGCATGTCGAGATAGTCCTTGCGCCACGCGGGGCTGGGGATGATCGCGGCCTGCGCGGCGTCGGAGACTTCGAGAATCTCGAATCCCGTCGCCGGTCCGAACAACACCTTCAACGCCTCGGACGAGAACCGCCAGAAGTCATTCGGCTGCGCGTGACCGGGCCACGCGCACGGCACGTGGTGATAGACGAGCCCACCGACTTTGAGCACGCGATTGATCTCGGCCGCGACGAGCCACGGCGCATGCACGTGCTCGAGGACGGAAGACGAGAACACGCCGTCGAGCGAGTGTTCGCGGATGAAGTGGCTGAGCGTGTGCGCGTCGCCGACGAGATCGACGTTGCATCCCGGATGGATGTCGAGGCCGATGAGCGGAGCATGCAGAAGCTCGCGCGGCGGGACCGCATCTTCGCCGCGCGGCACGCGCGAGCCGATCTGCAGCAGACGTCCGCCGCGCGCATTGGCGAGGGTGACGAAGCGGCGCAGCATCGGCGTGAGCGTGTCGCCCGCCTCCGGCTCCTCCGGCCACGCCGGAATCGGTCCCTCGGGCAACGGCAGCGCGACACGCGCGTCTCCGCGCTCCGTCTCGAAGACGAAGTCGACGGGATGTCCGGGCGGGCAGGCGAGGTAGAGCGCGAAGCCGGAGCGGCGCGCGTGCTCGTGCTCGGGATAGTGATCGAGAACATCGGGACGATCGGAGAAGACATCGGTGCGCGTCGCGCGTCCCGCGGACTCGATGCGCAGCGCGCGCAGCGGATGTTCGTACGCGTGCGCCCAGCCGCGCAGGTAGATGCCGGAGGCATCGCACCAGAACGCGTCGAGCCAGTACGCGGTGCGAAGGTCCGTCTGTTTCGCGATGCGAGTCACGGCGATGGCGCGGTCGTCGCCGCGGCACTCGACGACGATCGGTCCGCGATCCGACGCACTCGCGCGGACCCATTCGATGACGTCTTCAGCTTCGCCAGCATGATCGAGCGCGCCGATGATGAACGTGTCGCCCTCGCGCGAGTCGAACGGCGCGAACGCGAGTCGCAGCGTGTCGCGATCGGAGAGTTGCGGTTGCGGGAGGGTGACGATGCGGTGGTCGTCGTCGGACAGAATGACGAGCATCAGGTGCGCGATCGGCTCGCGCGCGAGGACGTCGAGCGGAAGCGTGATCTCGGCGAGTCGTGCGACAGGGGCGAGAAACCGCTCCGCGATCAGC
>DATELS010000465.1:0-3155 GCA_035276365.1 Thermoanaerobaculia bacterium | reverse complement strand
GACGACACGCTCTCCGCCGCGGCCTCGTAGCTGAGGACGAGACGGTGCCGCAGCACGTCATGCGCGATCGCCTTCACATCCTCGGGCACGACGTACTCGCGCCCATCGACGAACGCGTGAGCCTTCGCGACGTGTGCGAGCGCGAGCGTCGCGCGCGGCGACGCGCCGAATGCGATGTGCGGCGTCGGCTTCCGCGTGGCGGTGACGATCTGCACGATGTACTTGCCGATGCGCTCGTCCATGTGCACGCGCGCCGCGAGTTGCGCGACGGCGTGGATCTCGTCGAGCGACATCACGCGCTGCACCGGCACGGCCTCGCGCAGCGGATCGAGGTAGAGGCCGAGCATGCGCAACTCCTCCCCCGCGCTCGGATACTCGACCTTCAACTTCATCACGAACCGATCCACCTGCGCCTCGGGCAACGCGTATGTCCCCTCGTGCTCGATCGGATTCTGCGTGGCGATGACGAGGAAGGGATCGGGCAACTTGTACGTCGTGTCGCCGATCGTGACCTGCCGCTCCTGCATCGCCTCGAGCAACGCGCTCTGCACTTTCGCCGGCGCGCGATTGATCTCGTCGGCGAGGACGAGGTTCGCGAAGATCGGTCCGAGGCGGGCGTTGAACGTGCGGCCCGCAGGATCGAAGATTTGCGTGCCGGTGATGTCGGCCGGGAGGAGGTCGGGCGTGAACTGAATGCGCTTGAACGAGCCGTCGATCGCCGCCGCGAGCGTCTTCACGAGCAACGTCTTCGCGAGGCCCGGCAAACCCTCGACGAGCACGTGCGCGCGGATGAGGAGCGCGATGACGAGGCGGTTGACGATCGCGTCTTGTCCGATGACGACGCGCCCTACTTCCTGCCGGAGCCGTGCGATCGTTTGGTGAGCGTTTTCGATGGCTTGAGTCATTCGCGTGTGAAGAGTCTCACAGTCTCAGAGTCTCAAAGTCTCATAGGGCGTTACTCCTTTGAGACTTTGCGACTATGAGACTATGCGACTTCGGTGCGACCCAAGAAAAAATGGGGCCAGAACTTCCTGCGCAATCGCGGCGCGGTGGAGAAGATCGTTGCAGCGATCGAGGCGCGGCCGGACGAGATCATTCTCGAGATCGGTCCGGGCGAGGGCGTGCTCACGGAGAAAGTCGTCGAGCTCGGCAATCGCGTCGTTGCCATCGAAGTCGATCCCGAGCTCGTGCCGCGACTCGCGTCGCGCTTCGGCGACAAGCTCGAGATCCGCAACGAAGACGCGGTCGACGCCGAGTTGCCCGCGAGCGCGTATCGCGCGGTCGGCAACCTGCCGTACAACGTCGGCACGCCGATCCTCCGTCGCGTCATCGCCGATCCCCATTGCAAGCGCGCGGTGTTCATGCTCCAAAAAGAAGTCGCCGATCGCGTCGTCGCCAAGCCCGACACCGACGCGTACGGATACCTCACCTTGTACGTCGAGGCGTATGCGAGCGCGCGCATCCTCATGACCCTCGATCCGCGCTCGTTCTATCCCCCGCCGAAGGTGCGCAGCGCGGTCGTTGTGCTCGATCCGCGCGATCCCGGACTCGCGTCGCCGCGCGAAGACGTCCTCGATCTCGCCAGCACGTCCTTCCGCATGCGCCGTAAGAAACTGGTCAACAACTTGATCGGCTGGCGCGACCTCACGCGCGAGCAAGTGCTCGACGCCATGGGCCGCGCCGACATCGATCTCGAGGCGCGCGCCGAAACGCTCTCGCTGCGCGACTTCGATCGCCTGTTCAAAACAGCCACGCGTAGCTGAGCTTCACGAACAGCGTGCGATCGAGACGCGTGAGGTCGAGCTGGTCCGTCCCCGCGTAGTTGTCGGAGTAGCCGGCGAGAAACACCGTCTGCGCGTCGACGCGATACGAGAAGAGGACCTGCGAGAGGAAGCTGCGATTCTCGCGCTGCACCGGGACGACGTACTGGTCCGGCTCGCGCTGCACGTCGCGGTACTGCAGGATCGTGCGCAGGAATGCGCGGCGGCTGAAGTGATAGAGCAGCCGCGCCTGCGGCACGTCCGCCGTGAACACGCGATCGCCCGCCTCGGTCTTGAACGTCTGGTGCTGCCATGACAGCTCGCCGTGAATGCGGCGTCCGACGTCGAACGTCGCGGACGGCGATAACGTCACAAAGTCCGCGGGCCGTTCGTTCGTGAAGTCGATTTGCTCGCCCCAACTGCTGGAGAGGCCGAGGCGGAGGTCGCGCGTGGCCTGGATGCTGGCGCTGAAGTTGTGGCGGAGGTTGTGGTACACGCGGCCGGCGAAGAACTCCTGATTCGGCGCCAGGAAGTTGATGCTGATGCTGCTCTGGCGCGGCCCCTGATACACGCCGACGAGATCCGCGCCCCACTCCGTCCAGTCGCCGTCGTACTGGCGCGTGGTGTCGCCGCCGAGGCTGAAGTAGAGGTTGGAAAACCAGGTGCGGCCGGGAGTGCCGCCGCGGATGCGCCGCTCCGCGTAGCCCGAGCCGTAGCGAATACCGACTTGATCGAACAGCCCCGCGTCCGCGCGAAACTTCGGCGAGTACTCCTGATAGTTGCCGCCCCACGTCCAGTTGCGATCCGAGTGCGAGTAGATGGCGAGGAAGCCGTGACCGCGCAGCGTGCCCGGCGCAATCGCGTCGGGATAGTTGCTCTGCGAGTCCGCGAATTGCACGCGCAGCGAGTCACGCTCGGTGAGTCGAAGATACGTGTCCGCGGATGCGACGCGGTTGTCGTAACCCGGGCCGCTGCGCGACGACACGAGCGTGCCGACCGTGACCTTCTTTCCGATCTCGCGCCGATACCGCAGCACCGCGGTCGTCGAGTCTTCGGGGAGCGTTGTGCGAAACGACGACTGATCGGAGGGGACGAGCAGGTTCGTGATGCGATCGCGCGCGAGGAGCACGCCGTACGCGTTCGCTCCGCTCTTGCCCGTCAGCTTGATGCCCGCGACCGGATCGGCGATCGAGCGTGTGAAGAGCAGCGGCAGTTGCGTCTCGAAAAAGTCGGAGCCTTCGAGGAAGAACGGACGCTTCTCCGGAAACGAGAGCGCGAAGCGACGATTCACGTCGAGCTGCGCCGCGTCGGCTTCGACTTGCGAGAAGTCGGGATTGAGTGTCGCCTGCAATGACGTGCCGCTCGTGATCGCCCAGCGACTCGACACGCCAGGCT
>DATELS010000464.1:0-4329 GCA_035276365.1 Thermoanaerobaculia bacterium | reverse complement strand
TGCCCATCACTTCGCCCGTCGACTTCATCTCCGGCCCGAGGAGCGTGTCTTCGCGCGGGAAGCGATTGAACGGGAACACCGGCGCCTTCACGAAGTAACCGTCGACGCGCGGCTCGCTCGTGAGTCCGAGGGAGCGGAGCGAGTGGCCGGCCATGACTTTCGCGGCGATCTTCGCGAACGGCACGCCCGTCGCCTTCGACACGTACGGCACCGTGCGCGACGCGCGCGGATTCACTTCGAGGACGTACAGGTCGCCGTGCTGAATCGCGTATTGCACGTTCATCAGGCCGACGACGTCGAGCGCGCGCGCGAGCTCGATCGTGCGGCGGCGGATCTTGTCCTGCTCGCGATTGCCGATGATGTACGGCGGGATCACCGTCGTCGAGTCGCCGGAGTGAATGCCCGCGAGCTCGATGTGCTCCATCACGCCGGCGACGATCACATCCGTGCCGTCCGAGACCGCATCGACGTCGATCTCGATCGCGTCTTCGAGAAAACGATCGACGAGGATCGGCTGTCCCGGCGCGGCCTCGACGGCGTGTGCCATGTAGCGCGACAGCGCCTGCTCGTCGTACACGATCGCCATCGCGCGTCCGCCGAGGACGTACGAGGGACGGACGACGACGGGATAGCCGATGCGTCGCGCGACGTTCAGCGCCTCGGCCTCGTTCATCGCCGTGCCGTGCGCGGGGACGAGGATGCCGTGCGCGCGCGCGAGCTCGCCGAAGCGCTCGCGGTCCTCCGCGACGTCGATCGAGTCGACCGACGTGCCCCACATCGGCACGCCCGCGTCGGCGAGCTGCTTCGCGAGCTTGAGCGGAGTCTGTCCGCCGAACTGCACGATCACGCCTTCCGGCTTCTCGAGCTCGACGATCTCCAGCACGTCTTCGAGCGTGAGCGGCTCGAAGTAGAGACGGTCCGACGTGTCGTAATCCGTCGACACCGTCTCCGGATTGCAGTTGACCATGATCGTCTCGAAGCCGATTTCCCGAAGAGCGAACGATGCGTGCACGCAGCACGTGTCGAACTCGATGCCTTGTCCGATGCGATTCGGACCGGAGCCGAGGATCATGACCTTGCGGCGCGTGGTCGGGTTGGACTCGTTCTCCGTCTCGTAGGTCGAGTAGAGATACGGCGTCGTCGCCTCGAACTCCGCGGCGCACGTGTCGACGCGCTTGTACACGGGACGCACGCCGCTCGCGCGCCGCTCGTCGCGCACTTCGGTTTCCGTGCGATTGGAGAGTTTCGCGATCTGGCGATCGGAGAAGCCGTTGCGCTTCATCGTGCGCAGCGGCGCGCCGGATTTCTCGAGCTCGACGATGCGCCGCATCTCGCGCAGGAACCACGGATCGATCTGCGAGAGCGCGTACACCTCGTCGACGCTCATGCCCGCGCGGAAGGCGTCGCCGACGGCGAAGATACGCGCGGGCGTCGGTGTGCGCAGCAGGTCCGGCAGTTGCTCGCGCGACGTGCCGCGCGAGTCCAGTCCCGCGACGCCGATCTCGAGCGAGCGCAGTCCTTTTTGCAGCGCCTCGTTGAACGTGCGGCCGATGGCCATCGCCTCGCCGACCGACTGCATCGAGAAGCTGAGGTGCTGCGGCGTGTTCGGAAACTTCTCGAACGAGAAGCGCGGGATCTTCACCACCACGTAGTCGATCGACGGCTCGAACGACGCGGGCGTCTTCTTCGTGATGTCGTTCGGGATCTCGTCGAGCGTGTAGCCCGCCGCGAGCTTCGCGGCGAACTTCGCGATCGGGAAGCCGGTGGCTTTCGACGCGAGCGCGGACGAGCGCGACACGCGCGGATTCATCTCGATGCAGATGCGGCGGCCCGTCTTCGGATGCACCGCGAACTGGATGTTCGAGCCGCCGGTCTCGACGCCGATCGCGCGGATGATGCGCCGCGCCTCATCGCGCATGGACTGGTACTCGTCGTTCGTCAGCGTCTGTTGCGGCGCGACCGTGATCGAGTCGCCGGTGTGCACGCCCATCGGATCGAAGTTCTCGATCGAGCAGACGATGATCACGTTGTCCGCGCGGTCGCGCATGACTTCGAGCTCGAACTCTTTCCAGCCCATCACCGACTCTTCGACGAGCACGCGATGCACGGGCGAGAGCTCGAGTCCACCGCTGACGATCGTCCGCAGCTCTTCGACGTTGTACGCGATGCCGCCGCCGGAGCCGCCCAACGTGAAGGAGGGACGGATGACGAGCGGATAGCCGATCGTCGCGGCGAACTGCTCCGCGTCTTCGACCGACGCGGCGTACGTCGACTGCGGGACGTCGACGCCGATGCTGACCATTTTTTCTTTGAAGAGCTGGCGGTCTTCCGCGGTCTTGATGGCCTCGTAGTTCGCGCCGATCAGTTCGACGCCGTGACGTTCGAGCGCGCCGTTCTCATACAACGCCATCGCCAGGTTGATGCCGGTCTGTCCGCCGACCGTGGGCAGAATCGCGTCAGGCTTCTCGCGCTCGAGGATGCGCTCGAGCGCCTGCGGCGTGAGCGGCTCGATGTACGTGCGATCCGCGAACTCGGGATCGGTCATGATCGTGGCCGGGTTCGAGTTGACGAGGATGATGCGGTAGCCCTCGTCCTTCAGCGCCTTGCACGCCTGCGTTCCGGAGTAGTCGAACTCGACTGCCTGCCCGATGACGATGGGGCCCGAACCGATGATGAGGATGGAGTGGAGGTCGCTGCGTTTCGGCACGTGGGCGCATGATAGCGTAACGATTTCGCGGACATGCGCCACTTCATCGAATGGGACACGATCGACGTTCGCGTCGACGGCAACCGCGTCGCGGCGCTGGCGAAGGAGGCGGTCGCGAAGGACCCGATGATCGAGCGCCTGGAGCTCCGTTTCACGAACGGGCTGCTGCGCGTCGAAGGCTCCATCCGCAAGTTCATCAGCGTCCCGTTCTCGGTCGACATCACGCGCTTCGACGCGAAGGGGACGACGGTCCGCGTGCCGCTCGCGCGCATCTCCGCGGGACCGATCCCCATTCCGACGCTGCTCGTCGGACTCGTGCGCGACCGTTTTCCGAAGGATCTCGTGCGCTACGAAGATCCGGCCACGCTCGTCGTCTCGCTGGACCGCTTCTTGCCAACTTTCGTTTCGGCCGACATCCAGAAGATCTGGATCATCGACGGCGGACTGGCCGTGACTCTCGGCAGAGGCGGGGCCGACCTGCCGATCGGAGGATCAACGCATGGAACAGACAGAGGAGCAGACGGACAACGCAATGTTTGACGACGAGGAGCTCTCCTCGCCGATCACGAGCGAACGCGCGGACCGCTTCTACGACCGGATGCGCGAGAGCATCCGCCGCTTTCTCGACCGAAAAGGCAAGACGCTGGGCACGACGGGCGAGTACCTGCTGCTCGCGCCGGATGTGTTCGTGTTGATGTGGCGGCTCGTGAACGACGCGCGCGTGAAGGGGAAGGACAAGACGATGCTGCTGAGCGGCGTCGCGTATTTTCTGTTCCCTCTCGACATCATGCCCGAGGCGTTGATGGGACCGCTGGGGTTCCTGGATGACCTCGTGTTCGGCGTGTATCTCCTGAATCGCGTGCTGAACGATACGGACGTCGAGGTGCTCCGCGAACATTGGAGCGGATCGGAGGACGTGCTGACGACGATCCGCAAAGTCCTCAACGCCGCCGACACTCTCGTCGGGAAAGATTTCCTCGGCCGCTTCAAGAAGTCATAGTCTGAGGAGTGCACTTCCGTAAGGTGCTGGGCGGCGTGCTCTTCGCCGCGATCGTGATCGGTGCGCTCGATCTGCGTCCGCTGCGCGTGCTGTTCGCGGATCGCGCGGCGCTCGCGGAGGTGCTGACACGCGCGCCCGATCTGCAGGCGCCGACGTATCCCGCGTTTCTCGAAGAGGTGGCGCGTCGCACGAAGCCGGGCGACTCGATCGCGATCCTCGTTCCGATGCGGCACTGGGCGCGCGGCTACGCGTACGCATACTTTCGCGCGACGTACTTTCTCGCGGGACGCGACGTGATTCCGCTCGTCGATGCGGATGATCACGAGCATCCGGAGCGCTTGCGCGACGCGCGCTACGTGGCGGTGTGGCACCTGCCGGTGTTGCCGGGACCGTGGGAGGAAGTGTGGCGCGGTCCGGACGGCGTGCTGCTGCGGAGGACGTCGCCGTGATCTGGTTCCTCGTCCTCGGATTGCCGCTGGCGGTGTTGCTCGATCGTGATGCGACGTGGCTCCGGTTGTTGGGGAGCGCGTTCCTCCTCGGGGCGGGGGTGGTGTCGTTGGTTTTGCTCTTCATGCCATCGTGGACGTTGTTGAACATCACGATCGCCTGCGGCGTTTTGCTT
>DATELS010000463.1:0-3784 GCA_035276365.1 Thermoanaerobaculia bacterium | reverse complement strand
ACTACCTGTGCAAGCCCTTCTCGATGCGCGAGCTTCTCGCGCGCGTGAAAGTCCTCTTCCGCCGCTCCGCGATCGATCACGGCGCGATGCGACCCGCGGCCGACGCGCCCGTGCGCCACGGCGATCTCGAGCTCGACCTGCAACGCTACACCGTGCGTTGGAAAGGGCAGCCGGTGAACCTCACCGTCACCGAGTTCATGATGCTGCATGCGCTCGTGCGCTTTCCCGGTCACGTCAAGTCGCGCAAGCAGTTGCATCAGGACGGCTATCCGCACGACGCGTACGTCAGCGACCGCACGATCGACTCGCACATCAAGCGCGTGCGCCGCAAATTCGAAGAAGCCGATGCCTCCTTCGACCGCGTGGAGACCGTCTACGGCCTCGGCTATCGCTGGAAAGAATGAAGCTCCGTTCGTTCTCCCGCCTCGCGGTTCGGCTGCTCGCGTTCAACATCGTCCTCGTCTTCCTTCCCGTCGCCGGCGTGCTCTTTCTCGGGCAATACGAAGAGCGGCTCGAGACCGCGGAGATCCGCGATCTCATGCATCGCTCGCGACTCATCGCCGCCGCGATCGCGCGTGAGGGGACGCTCGATGCCGACGCGTTCGAGGACGTCATCCATCGCGCGAAAGTCGACGACCTGCGCGTGCGCCTCGTCGACTCGACCGGCCGCGTCATCGCCGACTCGCGCGAAGTCGTGACGCCCGTCGCGCAATTGCCGCCGCGCACCGATCGCCACAACGTCCTCTATCGCCTCGGCGCATTTCTTTTACGCCCCGTGCTGCGCGTCTTCTCGCCGCCGGAGCGTCCGCTCGAAGTCGACTACTTCGAGAACGCGCGGCGGTTGTCGGGACCGGAGATCGCGTCCGTGCTGCGCGGTCGCGAGAGCTTCGAGAAAAAGATCGCGCGGCGGCAGCGCTCCGTCACGCTCTATCGCATGACGCCGGTCGTCGTCGGCGGTTGGACCGTCGGCGCGGTCGTGATGTCGAAGAGCACGTATCCGATTCTGCAGGAGCTGTACGTCGTGCGGCTGCGCGTCATGCGCATCTTCATCGCGTCGCTCGTCGTCGCGATCCTCGTCACCATCTTCTTTTCGACGTCGATCGTGCGTCCGCTGCGCCAGTTGCGCGTCGACGCGCGCGCGGTGCTCGATCGCCGCGGACGTCTGCGCGGCCGCCACTTCAAAGGTTCGAAGCGTCTCGACGAGATCGGCGAGTTGTCACGCGCGCTCGAGCGCATCATGCGGCGGCTCGACATGCACGTCGCGTTCATCGAGACCTTCGTCAGCGACGTCGTGCACGAGCTCAAGAACCCGCTCGCGTCCATTCGCAATGCGAACGAGATGATCGCCGACGTCAGCGACGCCGCGGATCGCCGCCGCTTCGTGCGCGTGATCGAGCAGGAGGTCGCGCGCATGGAGCGATTGCTGTCCGGCGTGCGCGAGATCTCCGCGATCGACGCGGGCGTCGTGCGTGACGAGCGCACTCCCATCGACCTCGGCGCGCTGCTGACGAAGATCGTCGAAGGGTTTCGCATTCGCGAAGGGCAGCGCGTGCGCTTCGAGCTCGACATCGTGCCGGGCGCACTGACCATTGAGGCGTCCGAGGATCGGATGATTCAGGTGTTCGAGAACGTGCTCGACAATGCGTTGAGTTTTTCGCCGCCCGGTGCCGCGGTGACTGTGAGCGTCGCGGCGGATGATGGACACGTCGTCGTGCGCATCGCCGATCAGGGTCCGGGAATCCCCGACGCGAATCTCGCGCGCATCTTCGATCGTTTCTTCACGCATCGCCCCGATGCGTCTCGCCATACGGGCGGACATACGGGACTCGGACTGGCGATCGTGCGCGCGATCGTCGAGGCGTATGGAGGAACGGTCACCGCGATGAACGGCGAGCGCGGCGCCGCGTTCACAGTGCGACTGCCGACGATTGCGCGATAACTCGTGAAGATGTCGTCACAGGGGCGAGGGGAGGCATATAGGCAATTCCGGACTCGCTTTCACGACATTAACGCTTGCGGTTCGTGAACGACGGCGTAAGATAAGAACGCGGAGAGACGGATTGCCGTCTTCAATCCGCCCCAAAGATCGGTCCAGAGAAGTAGCGTCGAAGCGTCGGCTGTTTGAGGTGCGTCCCACGCAGAGGGGATGGCCTTAGGCAGGTACGGAAAGATAGACTTCGTTCGGAGAAGGCAGTACACTCGAAAGCCAACCCGGGCGAAAAAACAATCATCTAGGAGTGTGTGTGAGCCCTGCAAAGAGCAGCAATCGCGGTCGTCCCATCGTCCACACCGAGCCCTGGGCGAAAATCACGGTCGTCCTTCTCGACCGTCATGTCGCCTATCTCGATCGTCTGGCCATTGACATCCGTCTGAAGCATGGCAAGGCGATCAGCAGGGCCGAAATCATCCGCGGCCTGATCGAGGCGGCTTTCCAGAGCGGAACCGATCTCTCTCAGGCAGACTCGATCGATACGATCGTCGAGTTGCTGACGAGCACGAAGAAAAAAGCCGCTCGTTAGAACGCGGAGTCGTTCGGCTCTGTCCTTGTCGCAGCCGTCCTGCGGCAAGACGGGCAATCTCTTCTTCACTGCTGGCGTCAGTGAGGTCGACCCCGCTCTGCGCCACACGATCGAGAATCGTGCGGATCAGATGCGGCAGACCGAGCGACGCCGGCATGTCCGGATTCATTTCATGGGCAAGCTGCCCGAGGTAGTCGAGGTGCCGGTCGGAAAGGGCGATGGTCTCCAACTCATTCGTCCTTCCGGCTGGCATCTCATCCATCTGTGGCATCAAGTGCATGGAGACGGCTCCAGACTTAGGAGTGTCTGGCGCGGCCAAATCCCTACCCTGAATTCGAAAGTTTTTTCGGCGTAGGCGCAACTGGCTTCATTTCAATGACTTGGCACCACGCATGAAGGCTTGAAACGGCGTGGCTCACGATGTCGTCGTCGTCGGATCCGGCCCGAACGGCCTCGCGGCGGCGATCGCGCTGGCCCGCGAAGGGCTGTCGGTTCTCGTCCTCGAGGCGAAGGAAACGCCCGGCGGCGGCGCGCGCACCGCGGAGCTGACGCTTCCCGGCTTCCATCACGACATCTGCTCGGCGATTCATCCGATGGCGATGGTGTCGCCGTTCCTGCGCGCGCTTCCGCTGGGGGAGCATGGACTGGAGTGGGCGTGGTCGCCGTCCGCGATCGCGCATCCGCTCGACGACGGCACCGCGGCGACGCTCGACCTCTCGCTCGACGACACCGCCTCGCGCCTCGGCGACGACGAACGCGCATATCGCGCGCTGATGGCGCCGTTCGCGCGCAAGGCGGGCGCGCTGTTCGACGAGATCCTCCGCCCGATCGGCGCGTGGCCTCCGCCGCGCAACCCGTTCCTCCTCGCGCGCTTCGGTCTCCTCGGACTGCAATCCGCGACGCGCATGGTGGCGCGTTTCAAGACGCCGCACGCGCGCGCATTGTTCGGCGGCGTCGCCGCGCATTCGTTTCTTCCGCTCGATCGCGTCGGCTCCGCGTCGTTCGGACTGGCGATGATGCTCGCCGGACACGCGACGGGCTGGCCGGCCGCGAAGGGCGGCTCCGCCGCCATCACCCGCGCGATGGTCCACTACCTGACTTCCCTCGGCGGCGAAGTGCGCACGTCGAATCCGGTGCGCTCGCTGCGCGATGTGCCTCCGGCGACGGTGGTGATGTTCGACGTCACGCCTCTGCAGCTCGCATACATCGCGTCGGATGAGTTGCCACGGCGCTACGTGAATCGCCTCGGCAACTTCCGCTATGGA
>DATELS010000462.1:0-6593 GCA_035276365.1 Thermoanaerobaculia bacterium | reverse complement strand
GATCTCGACGGCGACGGCGATCTCGACGCGATGGTGGGCAACTCCGGCGGCGATGAAACGATCTGGCTGAACGACGGGACCGGTACGTTCTCTGCTCACGCGACGCGCGGCAGCATCGCCGGCGGCGACGGCTTCGGCGTTGCCCTCGGCGATCTCGATGGCGACGGAGACCTCGATGCGATCGCGACGAGCGCGGACACGGGCGGGAACGAAACGGTCTGGCTGAACGAGCGCGTCGTCGTCACTCCGATCAGCGGCATCACGACGACGGAGGGAGGGACGACCAGCAGTTTCTCGGTGGTTCTCGGAAGAGCGCCGGCCGCCGACGTCACGATCCATCTCGCGACGTCCGACGCGAGCGAGGGACGGATCTCGACCGATGCCGCGACGCAGCAGGACGCGCTCGATCTCACGTTCACAAATGCAAACTGGAGCACGCCGCGTACGATCACCGTGCACGGTCAGAGCGACGCCGTCGATGACGGTGACATCGGTTACACGATCGTTCTCGATCCGGCGGCGAGCAGCGAGCCGTTTTACTCCGGCGTGAACCCGCGCGACGTCGCGGCGACGAACATCGATGACGACACCGCGGGCGTCAACGTTTCGACGGCAACCGTCACGCTGACGGAAAGCGGCCAGACGACATTCACGGTCGTGCTCGCGTCGCAGCCCACGGGCGACGTGGTGATCGACGTCAGCTCCAGCGACGTCAGCGAAGCGAGCGTCTCAACGGCACAGCTGACGTTCACGACGTCGAATTGGTCCACGCCGCGTACGGTGACGGTGCAAGGCGTCGCCGATCATCTCGATGACGGCGATCAGGCGAGCACGATCTTCCTGACGATGAACACAGCCGCCACGAACGACGCGCTGTACGACACGATCGATCCCGCGGACGTGGCGGCGACGACGATCGACGAGGACGCGCCGTTCGGCGCGCCGCCATCGTTCACCGCCACCGCCACGAGCACGACGCAGGTCGCGCTCGCGTGGGGGGCGGTCGGGAGCGCGACGGCGTACGAGATCTATCGCACGACGTCGATCGCGACGGCGTACTCATTCGTGACGTCGGTCTCCGGCACCTCGTTCAACGACACGGGACGCACCCCGGACACGACGTATCTTTACAAAGTGCGCGCGCTGAACGGCGCCACGCCATCGCCCGACAGCGTGGTCGAAGCCGCGACGACGACCGTCTTCACCGACGCGACGCTGACCAACGCGACGTTCGTAAAGGCCGCCCACATCACGCAGCTACGCACCGCCGTCAACGCGATGCGCGCCGCCGCGAACCTGAGCGCGGCGAGTTTCACCGACCCGACGATCAGCGCATTGCCGATCAAGGCCGTTCACGTGACGGAGCTACGCACCGCTCTCGACGCCGCCCGCTCCGCGATCACCCTCCCGGCGCTCACGTACACCGATCCCACGATCACCACCGGAACCACGCGCATCAAAACCGCACACGTCACCGAGCTCCGGGCCGGAACGCAGTAACGCGCGGCGTTCCATCACCGTCCCACGTACTGCTTCTCGTAATACGCCCGATACTCCGCGCTCTTCTCCTTGATCGCGCGCCACCACGCTTCGTTGTCGCGATACCACTGGACGGTGAGCGCGAGGGCGTCGTCGAAGTTGCGCGTGTTCTGGAAGCCGACGGATTCGAGTTTCTGCGTGTCGATCGAGTAGCGGCGATCGTGGCCCTGGCGATCCTGCACGCGCTTGATCAGCGACTGCGGCTTGTTCAGCAGCTCGAGGATGCGCTGCGTGATGTCGCGGTTCTCCATCTCGTTGCCGCCGCCGATGTTGTACGTCTCCGAGTTCTGTCCGTGCTCGATGAGGAAGTCGATCGCCGCGCAGTGGTCCTCGACGTACAACCAGTCGCGGACGTTCTTGCCATCGCCGTACAGCGGGAGCGGCTGATCGTCGATCGCGTTCGTGACAAAGAGCGGGATGAGCTTCTCGGGATACTGGAACGGTCCGAAGTTGTTCGACGCGCGCGTGACGATCACCGGCATGCCGTACGTCTGCGCGTACGCGTACGCCATGCGATCGCCGCCGGCCTTCGACGCCGAGTACGGATTGCGCGGATTGAGCGCGTCGGTCTCGCGGAACGATCCGCTGTCGATCGAGCCGTAGACTTCATCCGTCGAGATCTGCACGAAGCGCGTGAGTTTCGGCGCATGCTTGCGCGCCTCTTCGAGCAGGACGAGCACGCCGTGCACGTCCGTCTCGATGAACGTGCCCGCCTCCATCAAGGAGCGATCGACGTGCGTCTCCGCCGCGAAGTTGACGACGACGTCGACGCCGCTGCCATCGACTCCCTTGTACGCCTCCGCGACATCGGCGGGCTGCGCGATGTCGCCCTGCAGGAACCGGTAGTTCTTCTTCCCCTCGTACTCGGCGAGGTTCTCGCGGATGCCCGCGTAGGTGAGCTTGTCGAGGTTCACGACCTGGGCGTCGTCGCCGTATTTTTCGAAGAGGAAGCGGATGAAATTCGATCCGATGAAGCCGGCGCCGCCGGTGACGAGGTAACGCATGGAAATCCCTTTCGCGGTTGAAAAGCGCGTAATCCTACTAAAATCCCGCGCTTCATGGGCTACCGCCGCGAAATTCGCGAGCTCGTTCGCCTCGCGGCGCCATTGGCGGCCGCGCAGGCGGGGACGCAGATGATGGGTCTCGTCGACATCGCCGTCCTCGGCCGCGTCGGAGCGCGCGAGCTCGGCGGCGCGGGACTCGGCAACGCCGTCTTCTTCGCGATGTCCGTGATCGGCATCGGCATCGTCTACGGAGTCGATCCGATGATCTCGCAGGCGCTCGGCGCACACGAGCACGTGCGCGCGCGGCGACTGCTCTGGCAAGGCTCGTGGCTCGCGCTCGCGGTGTCGGGAGCGCTGACGCTGGTGCTGCTCGCGCTCGCCGCGCTCCTCCCCTACTTCGGCGTGCAGCCGGAGCTCGTGTCACCCGCGCGCACGTTTCTTCTGATCCGCATGCTGAGTCTCGCGCCGTTCCTGCTGTTCTTCGTCGTGCGCTCGTATTTGCAGGCGCAGGGGACGACGCGGCCGCTGATCGCGGCGATGGTGGCGGCGAACATCGTGAACTTCGCGCTCGACGTGCTGCTCGTCTTCGGTGCCGGACCGCTCCCTCCGCTCGGCGTCGCCGGCGCGGCGCTGTCGACGCTCGCCGCGACGTTCGCGGAGCTATGGATCGTGATCGCGGCCGTGAAGCGCATCCGCATCGACGAGCCGTTCGATCATCGCTGGAACGCGCGCGAGGTCGCGCTGGGATTTCGCGTCGGCCTGCCGGTCGGACTGCAGATGGGCGCAGAGGTCGGCATCTTCGCGCTGGTCGGCGTGCTCGCCGCGCAACTCGGGACGCTGCATCTCGCCGCGCATCAAACGGTAATCGGACTGATCTCGTTCACGTACACGGCGGCGCTGGGGATCGCCGCCGCGGGATCGGTGCGCGTTGGCAAGGCGGTCGGCGCGCGCGACCCGCACGCGACGCGCGTCGCCGGACATGCGGCGATGCTCGCCGGTGCGGCGTTCATGCTCATCCCCGCGCTCGCATTCGCGTTCGTGCCGCGCGCGGTGGCGCGACTGATCACCGACCAGCCGGACGTCCTCGCCGCCGCGATCCCGCTCTTCCTCGTCGCCGCCGTGTTCCAACTCTCGGACGGCACCCAAGGCGTCGGCGCCGGCGTGCTGCGCGGCGCGGGCGACACGAAGTTCACGTTCTACGCGAACCTCCTCGGCCACTGGATGATCGGTCTCCCCGTCGCGTTATGGCTCGGCTTCCACCTCCACCTCGGCATCGTCGGCTTCTGGTGGGGACTCTGCGCGGGACTGACGATCGTGGCCGTGCTGCTGTTCCTGCGTTTCGAGAAGTTGTCACGCGGCGAAATCACGCCGCTCTGAGCTATTCGAAATTCGCGCGCCATCGCCGCACGGCGTCCGGCGGCATGACGGTCGCGGTCAGCGTCAATTGTTCGCCGGCGTGTTGTCCGCCCAACGTCATGCGCACACGATCGCCGGGACGAATCGCGTTCAGGAGATTGAGCACACCGGCATCTTCGACGTAATCGAGTGGACGGTCATTGAAGGCGACAACGACCATCTGCGGCTGGAGTCCCGCGCTCGCGGCGGGCGAGTCGTCGACAACGTGCTGGATCAACAGCCAACCGCGTTGCTCGTCGTTCGTTGGCGGGTAATACGAAAACATGAAGCCGAGGTAGCCGGGAGGTTGCGGGGTTTGTGGAGGAGTTGCTGTCGCGCAATGAAGCATCAACACGCAGATGATTGCGACCACGCGTTTCATTGCAGGAGCGCCCTCGCCTCCACGCGTTCGATCGCGCCGGGCGCAATGAACTTGCGCACGCAATGAGACGAGCCGTCGCGATCGCGGCAGACCGCGTACTCGCCCGTCTCGAGCTCAATGGACATCCCCCACGGGCGCCAGTCGCGCGGCGAGCTCTCCCAATTGAACGGGTATTGCAAGAGCGCGATGCCGAACACGCTGTCGCCCCGGCGCAGCCACGGCAGCGGCTCCTCGCGATTCATCTCTACTTCGAGCACTCCAGCCGGTCCGCCAACGATGATTTCTTTCGACTCCGCGTCCAATGCGACCGTGACCACCTTCGCGGGCATCGCGGGCGGGAGGATGATCAGGTCGAGCGAGGGAGTTCCCTGCGGCACGATGATCGTGAACACGCCATTCGGATTCGAGACTTCTTCCTTCGACACGCCGTGCATGCCGGGACGCAGCCAACGCACGATCGCACCTGCGACGGGAAGGCCGGACGGCGTGACGAGACGTCCCTTGAACCTCGTTTGCGAGCGCAGCACGACGGTCACGTCGTCGCCAGAATCTTTTTCGACAGTGAACGGTACGAGGCCGCTCGATGCGCGGTGACCGATGCTCTCCGCAATCAATTGCACTGCGGCCGGTTCGAGTCCGACGAATTGAAACTCGCCCTCCGCATTCGATTTCGTTCCGGCGATGTAATTGCTCTTCTCGTCATAGAGCTTGAGCGTCGCCGCGATGGGCGTGCCGTCCGCGGATACGACTTTGCCCGCCAGCCGCGTGTCCGGCAGCGCGACGTCGACTTCCGCGACCGCGTCATCGCGATCGATCGAGACGTTTCTCTTCAACCAAATGCCGCGACGCGAATCGACGACCATGATCTGCCATGCACCGCCACTCGGCAGCGCGCCGGCGTACTGGCCTTCCGCATCGCTTTGCATGGCGATGGACGTGCCTTTGCCATTCATGAATTCGAGGCGAATCGGGAGCGGCTCGTCGCCCAGCGAAATTCGGCCGCGTACGGCGATGGCGTCGATGGTGACGTTCACCAGAGGCATGTTCGGCGTGACGTTGACAATGGAGTACGCGAAGGAGTTGCCGAGGTGGTCGCGGATGTCGAGGCGGTGGGCGCGGGAGTCGAGGCCTTCCGCCGTCCATTGTCCGCTCAGCGTTGCGCTCCCCTCGGCGATCGGCACTGTCAGCGACGAGAGTGGCGTCATCTCCTGCAGCGACGCCTTCCATGGTTTGCCATAAGGATCGAGCGGCGGTTGTATGGAGACGTCGACGCGCGCCAGCGGCTCGATGGTGAGCGGATCGAGCGACGTCTCCTGTCCCTCGCGGATGCGGATTTCGGATTTGCGCAACGTCGACCAGCCGTCGCGATGCGCAATGAGTGTGTATTGTCCCGGCTCGATGGCGGCGAATTGAAAGAAGCCGCGCTCGTTTGCGCGCGTCGTGATCGTGCGAGAGGCTAGGCGCTTGTCGTCTGAAGGCAGCGACGGCTTCAATTGCAGAGAAACTTCGCTCGAGGGCGCGCCTTTGCCCGCTAGTCGCACTGTGCCGGAGAGCGAGCGGCCGCGCGTCAGCTCGATGACGTGCAAATCGGGATTCTCGACGCCCCAGAAATAGCGCGGGACGAATCCGTTCGCCTCGACGCGAATATCCAAACGCGCCGCAGGAACGCTGCAGCGGAACAGGCCTGCTGTGACGGCACAATCCAGGCTCGTTGCGGGAATCGCGATTCGCTCATCGGGCGGCGATTGAATGCGCACAGAAATGGATTGCGGCAAATCGACGCCCTTGGGCGTGATCAGTCGACCGGACAGAGTCGCTTCAGCGGCGAACGCCGAAGCGCTCGCGAAGAGCGCCACAATAAGGGCGCCGCGCGCGTTCGTCACGCCGAATAGCATCGCCGGCTCCCGCAATACGGCTGGCAGTACCAGCCGCCGCCGGGCATGTACCAGCATTGCGAGCCGCCTGTGCAATTGAGCCAGGACGTGCCGGGCCAGTCGCAGCTCGCGTTCGTGCCGTTCGAGCCAAAAGAGCAATCGGCGCAACCGGAACCGCCGCCGTCGCCTCCGCCGCACTCCGGCGTGGGGCACAAGTTCTCTGTGCTGACGCGCGGCAAATGCGCCGCGGCGCGCGCAGGTGGCGGGTTGCGAGGTTTGGGAGCGTGGCGCTCACGCGCGGCAGCGGAAACAGTGACCAGTGACAAGAGGACGAGTGCGACGCAAACGAGGAAGCTTCTCAAGACGACCTCCGTGAGCAGACACCTATATGAGCCTTAT
>DATELS010000461.1:0-2264 GCA_035276365.1 Thermoanaerobaculia bacterium | reverse complement strand
ATCCTCCTGCCGTTCCTCATCCCGTACCGCATCGTCTCCGACAAATACAACCTGAAGCGTCCAGAGAACGAAGTGCGCGCGGGCTCGGGACTGTGGAGCGATTGGCTACGCGCGAACCAGCGCAGCCGCTGGTACGGCAACCTCGTGCCGGAGGATCAGCATCGCGGCGAACATGAAGTGTTCCCCGGACTAGCGGCGCTGTTCTTCGTCGCCGCGGCGATCGTGATGACGCGCCGCCGCGCGCTCCCGCGCAGCGCGATCACGCACGAGCCGCCGCACTCACGCGCATTGCGCGCGCTCGACGTCGCGATCGCGATCTGCGGCATGCTCACGATCCTCGGCGCCATGGCCGAGCCGCGCATCCGTCTCGGCGCATTCGGTCACGTCATCTTCTCGATCCGCGGCGTGGACGTGCCGCTCACCGCGGTCATCCTGCTCACGCTCGTGCGACTCTCGATTCGTATGCCTCTCGCACTCGGCGGCGGCGAAGGTCGCACGCTGCGCGACGCCATGCGCGACTCGCGCTTCGACGTCGGTGCGTGGATCGCGATGCTCTGGATCGCCATCGGCGTCCTCGGCACGCTCGGGATGAATGCGTTCCTGCACGCGTTTCTCTACCAGCGCATCGAGGCGTACGAAAGCATCCGCGCACCGGGACGCTGGGCGGTCATCGCATTCGCCGGAATGGCGGTGTGGATCGCGCTCGGCGTCGAGGCGCTGCTCGAACGGCGCATCGGCATGCGTCGCGTCGCGCTCGCGTGCGTTCTCGTGCTCGCAACCATCATCGACGTCCTGCCGGTCATTCAATGGGAGCAGGCGCTGAGCGAAGTCGCGCCGGTGTATCGCTTCGTCGATCACGAGCGCATCGGTCCGGTGCTCGAGTGGCCCGTCGACAACTGGCTCGCCTTCCGTTACCTCCTCGGTTCCACGCATCACCGCGTGATGCTGATGAACGGCAGCTCCGGGTGGGAGGGACCGCTCTATCGCCTCATGCGCATCGCGTGGGACGAGCAGAAGTTCGCGGACTCCTTCACGCTCGCCGAGCAGAACGGCGCGCGACTTTTGATCGTCCACGAGCATTGGATGAAAGACTCGTCGAAAGTGCGCGAGGCGTTGCGGCAAGCGGTCGACGCGAAACGCATCGCGTTCCTCCGCCGCTTCGATCACGGCGTCGAAGGCGACTTCGTCTTCGCCATCACGCGCAACTTCCCGGAGTGGCAGCGGCTGCGCGCGCCAGAGGCGCCGGATGGCGCGGGACAGTTGCCGGAGCAACAGCTCGCCGCATTTCTCGCGGGCGAGCCGACGTACAGCAACACCACGTTCGGCCGCATGGAGTCGCCGGAGTGGTTCGTGAAAGGTCCGCTGCACGTGAAGGGTTGGGCGATCTCGCCGCGCGGCGTCAAGGAAGTCAACGTGTTGATCGACTCCGGTCGGCGGCGCTACCAGGCGTTGCGCACGAAGCGGCCGGAGATCACGAAACGCTACTCGTGGTACTTCGAGCTCGACTCCGGATTCGAGCTCGTGCTGCCGGAGCGTCCGCGCGGAGTGAGCACGTGGACCGACGTGCAGATCGAGCTCGTCGACGGCGCGGGGAACGTGACGCTGCTCGAAGACCAGCCCATCCGCTGGTTCGACGCGGACTAGTCCTCGAGCACCTGCGGGAACTGCCAGCGCGCCTCGCGCACGTCCTCTTCGATCGCGTCCCACACATCCGCAAGCTGCGGCACATCCCAGTTCGCGAGCCACATCGGATTCACGTACGGCAGCACGACGATCGACTCCACGCGATGCGGCAATCCGCGCGCGGCGAACCGCGCGTTGAGAAACTCGATCACATCGTGCGCGGTCGGGATCTTCATTCGAGCTCGTGCTCGCGCAGCTTCGCGGCGAGGGCACGCGGGGTGATGCCGAGGAGGTCGGCGGCAGCGGTGCGGTTGGAGGTGCCGGAGAGCGCGTCCTCGATCTTCATCCGCTCGATGATCCGCAGCGCGCGTTGCGATGCCTCCTCCAGCGTGCCCGTGAGATCGAGCGCCTCGCGGAGCGCGTCGGACGTCGCGGACGATACAGGCAGATTCAGATCGCGCGGCTCGATCGTGTTGCGATCGCAGAGGATCGCCGCGCGCTCGATGCAGTTCTCCAGCTCGCGGATGTTGCCGGGCCAGTCGTACGCGCGCAGCTCGTCGCGCGCCGCGTCGCTGATCCGCAGCCCCGGCTTCGCGAGCTCGCGCGCGAAACGCTGCAGGAAAAAGTCGACCAGCGCGTCG
>DATELS010000460.1:0-2899 GCA_035276365.1 Thermoanaerobaculia bacterium | reverse complement strand
GCATCGAGCTCGCTCGTGCGCGAGGCGTACGCGGACAACCTCGACCTCGGCGCGAAGAAGAACGTCTTCGGCATCAGCGTCGATCCGAATGTTTTCCAGCGCATCAAGACCTCACTCGAGAACGGCCAGCAGCCCGCGCCGTCGATGGTCAACGTCGATGCGCTCGTGAACTACTTCGCCGGCGCGCCTGCGCGTGCGCCGAAGCGCGGCGTGCGCCTCGAAGTCGAAGCCTCGCCCGCGCCCGTGAACGAGGAAGGCGAGCACGCGGTGCTGCGCCTCACGATCGACACGCCGTCGCTGGCGACGCAGCAGGGCAGCTCGATTCCGCCCGTCGCGCGCGACGCGCACGTCGAGGTCGACTTCAACGACGAGGCCGTCGCGTCGTACCACCGCGTCGGCGATGCGAACGGGATGCAGTCGGAGTCCGTACTGCTCTACAACGTGTCGGTGACCGCGCTGTACGACGTCGAACTGCGTCCGCATCTCCGCACCTCGCAGCGCGTGGCGACGGTGAAGCTGCGCTATCGCTCCGTCACGGACGGCAAGCAGCACACGATCGAGCGCATCATCCACGGCCACGATCTCTCCGGCGACTGGGCTCGCGCCTCGCGCCGCCATCGCCTCGCGTCGTTGGGCGCGGTTTGGGGCGAGTCTCTGAAGGGAACGCCGCAGGGCATCGACGTCGCGCGACGCGCGGAAGAGCTGGTCACGCAGAATCCGAAGGACCCGCTCGCGCGCGAGCTCGCGCATGCGGTCAGCGCGTCAGGAGGAGAGAGGTAGCGCGCGCTACCTCTTTTTTCCGCCGCCGAACTTTCGCACCGACGCGAAGTGCACGTTGAAGTAGTTCGCGGCCGCGCGCAGCGCGTTGCCGACGACGCCTCCGTCCTTCGCGGGGATGTTCTCGACCGCCAGTCGCATGTGCGGCGGAAGTTTGCTGCGGCAGCGGCGGCAGAGCGCGTTGCCCACCGTCTTTTCGAGATCGCAGCGCGGGCACTGCCGCTTCTTCGAAAGATCCTTGACCTGCTCGTTAGTCAGTTGCATGGCTCAGTGCATGGTCTCCAACGCCGGGCGAGTGCATTTTCTCACGTTACGTACGGCGCAACACCGCGGATCGTCGGGTAAAATCCGCGCCCGGAGGAAACGACCCATGGGCGAGCGCGTGCAATTCCCTTCGAACGGACACACCTGCAGCGGCTATTTCGCCGCGCCGGCCGAGGGGAAAGGTCCCGCGGTGGTCGTGATTCAGGAGTGGTGGGGACTCGTCCCGCACATCGAAGATCTCGTCGAGCGCTTCGCGGGCGAGGGCTTCACCGCACTCGCTCCCGACCTCTATCACGGCAAGACCACGAAGTCGCCCGACGACGCGATGAAGATGCTGATGGAGCTCGACGTCGAGCGCGCCGGAAAAGAGATCGCCGGCGCGGGCAAGTACCTCGTCTCGCGTCCGGAGTGCTCGTCGTCGAAGTACGGCGTCGTCGGCTTTTGCATGGGCGGCGCGCTCGCGCAGTACGCGGCGACGCATGACGCATCGAACGTCGGCGCCGCGGTGAGCTTCTACGGCGGCTTCCAGAAAGCAGTCCCCGACTGGGACGCCCTGCAGGCGCCGGTGCTCCTCATCTACGGCGAGAACGACAAGAGCGTGCCGGGCGACGCGGGACAGGCGCTCGCGAAGAAGCTGCGCGACATGGGCAAGAGCGCGGAGGCGATCGTCTATCCGAACGCGACGCACGCGTTCTTCAATGACGCGCGCCCCGAGGTGTACAACGCGGAGGCGGCGGGCGACGCGTGGACCAGAACGCTGGACTTCTTCCGGCGCAATCTGTGATCGCGCGCATCCTCGATCTCGCCCCGCCGATCGCGCTCGCTCTCGGCCTCGTCATCGCGCTGACGATCGGTCATCCGTTCAAGACGAGCAAGCTGACGAAGCTCCTCCTGCAAATCTCCGTCGTCGGCCTCGGCTTCAGCATGAATCTGCAGAAGGTGATCGAGGCGGGACGCACCGGCATCCTCTTCACCATCGCCACGATCGCCGGCACGCTCACCCTCGGCTACTTCATCGGTCGCGCGCTGCGCATCAGCACCGGCGCCGCGCATCTGATCTCGTCGGGCACGGCGATCTGCGGCGGCAGTGCGATCGCCGCAGTCGGTCCGGTGATCGGCGCGACCGACGAAGAGATGTCGGTCTCCCTCGGCACGGTGTTCATCCTGAACGCGATCGGCCTCTTCGTTTTCCCTCTCATTGGAAAAGCGCTCGCGCTGACGCAGACGCAGTTCGGCGTCTGGGCCGCGATCGCGATTCACGACACGAGCTCGGTCGTCGGCGCGGCATCGAGCTACGGCGCGGAGGCGTTGCAGGTCGCGACGACGGTGAAGCTCACGCGCGCGCTCTGGATCGTCCCGCTCACGCTCGGCACCGCACTCGCGTTTCGCAAGCGATCCGCGAAAATCACGATCCCGTGGTTCATCCTCTACTTCCTGCTCGCCGCGGTCGCGCGCACGTACGTGCCGGCGCCGCAGCTCGCGTGGGATGTGCTCGTGCGCCTCGCGCGCGTCGGGCTGACGGTCACGCTGTTCCTGATCGGCGCGTCGCTCTCGCGTCGCAGTCTCGCTGCCGTCGGCGTGCGTCCGCTCATCCTCGGCGTCGTGCTGTGGCTGCTGATCTCCGCCGCGGGACTGTGGGGCGTGCTGGCGACGCTCACCTGACGCGCAGGTACAATCGCCGGACCGATGCAGCCCGTTCTCACCGGCGACCTCTCCGTGTTCCGGCTCCCCGAGGTGCTCACGTTTTTGAGCACGTCACGAAAGAACGGGACGCTCACGATCACCGGCGACGGCCGCGAGGCACGCCTCTACTTCGACGACGGCGCGCTCGTCTACGCGAACTCGAACCAGGAGCCCT
>DATELS010000459.1:0-6733 GCA_035276365.1 Thermoanaerobaculia bacterium | reverse complement strand
AGCCACGGAAATCCGCTGCCGCGCGCCTCGCGTACGTTCGATGTGAGCAGCACGAGCGCGACGCACGCGCCGATGATGGCGATGCCCCACGCGCAGCCGATGAGAAACTCGGGGATGGCGAAACGCGGCGAGACGAAGAGGCCGAGCGGCCAGCGTCCGTGCTCGCAGATCATGACGGCGAACAGCGTCGCGACGCTGACCGCGATCAGCCCGACCCACTGATCCAACGGGAAGCGCACCCATTCGAGAAGGATGAGTGTGGCAACATAGAAGCACACGAACACGGCGAGCGGTGCGATGACTCGATCGACCCGGCGCCAGGAGGTGTCATGCGCAAGTGGGATGTGCGGAGAGGAAGCACGGACGTCGCCGCGCTGGTCCTGCGTCTCGCGGCGGGGTCGATCTTCCTCCCCCACGGCTGGTCCAAGGTCGCCGGAGAGGGCGGCGCCGGGGCGTTCGCCGCCGACATCGCCGCCAACTACCACATCCCCACCTTCCTCGGATACCTCGCGTCGTACGCGGAGCTCGTCGGCGCGGCGCTGCTCATCGTCGGACTTCTCACGCGTCTCGATGCGCTCCTCCTCGCCGGCACGATGTTCGTCGCGGCGTTCATCGTGCAGCTTCCCGACGCCTTGTACGAGGTTCCGCCGGGCTCGTTCAAGCTTTTCGTGGCGATTCGCGGGATCGAACTGCCGCTGGCGATGCTGTCCTTGTGTCTCGCGCTGGTACTGATCGGCGGCGGCCGGTACTCGCTCGACGCGCTGTTGCGGCTCGAAGAGCGTTTCGGGAAAAACAAAACGGCGGCCGAAGCCGCCGCTTTCGAAAGCTGATTACAGAGTCGCGTTACTGCCCGATCGCCGCGGCGGCACCGCCGGCCGATGGATCCTCGACGATGATGCCGATGTTCTTCGCGCCGCTCTGGCGAGCGAGGTCGAGGAACTTGATCGTGGCGTCGTACTCGACGTCACGCGCGCCGGCGAAGAAGACCATCTTCGACGTGTTCCCGCGGAGGATCTCGCGGATCCGGTTGGGGAACTGATCCATCGACATCTCTTCCTTGTTGATCAGCACGCGGCCGCCCGAGAACAGACGGAGGACGATCTGGTCCTGCACCGCGGACGGAGGGAGGTTCGCGGGTGCTTTGGGCGGAACCTTGACCAGATAGCCCATCTGCACGACGGGCGTGATGACCATGAAGATGATGAGGAGCACGAGCACAACGTCAACCAACGGTGTGACGTTGATGTCGGACCGCATGTTGCCGCTGCCACCGACTTGCATCTGACTATGCCTCTCCCGGAGATTTCTTCGGTTGTGCGATCAAACCGACGTCGTTGAAGCCGACCTCGCGGCAGGCTTTGAGGACGTCGAGCACGTCGCCGTACTTGACCAGGCGATCGCCCTTGACGGCGATCTCGCGGTCCGGCGTGCGCTGGTGGATGCCTTCGAGCTCCGACTGCACCTGTTCCTTGCGCACGACGTTCGAGCCGACGTAGACCGTGCCATCCGCCTTGACGGAGATCTGCAACTGCTTATCGGTGTCCGGCGTTTTCTCCGGATCCTCGGTGATCGGGAGATTCACGGAGACGCCCTTCTGCAGCATGGGCGTGACGACCATGAAGATGATCAGGAGCACCAGGCAGACGTCGACCAGCGGCGTGACGTTGATCTCTGCGTTGAGACTCGTCTTCGTCAGCTTGCCGAGCGAGCTATGCCACCGATTTTTCATTGCTGCCAGCTTCCTTCAGGAAGTAGATGGCCATTTCCGATCCGGAGTTGGACATCTCGACGGTGAAGCGGTCGATGCGGTTCTGGAAGTAGTTGTACGCCCAGACCGCGGGGATCGCGACGCCGAGACCGAACGCGGTCGTGATGAGCGCTTCCGCGATACCGGCCGACACGGAGGCGATACCGCCGCCGGACGTGGCCATCTTCTCGAACGCGTGGATGATGCCGATGACGGTGCCGAACAGACCGACGAACGGCGCGGTGGCGCCGATGGTCGCGAGAACGCCGAGGTTCTCCTTCAGCTCCGCGACGGTGATCATGGCCGTGCGGTCCATGCCCTGGCGTGCGGCTTCGACGGCGACTTCGTTGTCGGTGGTGCGCTTGTCGCGGCGCGACGCCTCGAACTCGAGGAGTCCCGCGGCGATGACCTTGGCGAGGTGGCTGTTCTTGTACTTCTTGGTCACCTCGATGGCCTGCACGTAGTCGCCCTTGGTCAGGAGATTCGAGAGCGCGCCGAGAAGCTTCAGCGACTGGTTCTTCGCCTTCTGGAAGACGACGAAGCGCTCGATCATGACCCAAAGCGAGTAGACCGACATGATTCCCATGAGGACGACGACGCCCTTGGCGAGAAGGGACATCGAAGTCCAAAGAGCGGTGAGACTCATATCCATAATTCAGTTCCCTCCGTTATCCGGTCCGGTTCGAAGCCGGAACGATGTGTTTTAGTTCAGTTTGAAGTTGACGGTGAGGTTGAAGATGACGTCGACCGGCTGTCCGTTGAGCGTGCCGGGGCGGAACTTCCACTTCTGGACCGCGTCCGCCGCGGCCTGATCGAGACCGAACGGGAGCGGCTTGAGCACCTTCACGTCGCGAACGTTGCCGTTCTTGTCGATGATGCACTCGACGATGACGATGCCGGAGATGCGCGCCTTGCGCGCCACTTCCGGATAGTGCGGCTCCGTACGGCTGATGACGGTCGGCGCCTTGACGTCGCCGCCGACGCGCAGCGGAGCGCTTTCTTTCGGCGGAGGAGGCGCGGTGTCGGTCACGACGCCGCCGACGACGCCGCCGACGACACCACCGAGCACGCCGCCTTCGACGCCGCCCTCGACACCGCCTTCGACGCCCGCATCCGCGGCCTGCGTCTCGACGGGCTTGACTTGATCGGGAACGACGCTCGGCGCGAGGTTCTGAATGTCGCGCGGCACTTCGACGGGCTTCACTTCAACCGGCTTCACCGACGCGGCTTTCGGCGGCGGCGGCGGAGGGGGAGGAGGAGGAGGAGGCGCGGCGGCGACGGAGTACTGCGCCACCTGCGCGGGAGAGTTGGTCGGGAACTCGACGTTCCAGACGGCGCCGAAAATGAGGCCGGCGATGACGACGACGTGCAGCCCCAGCGACACCGGCAGCGTCAGATACTTCTGGATTCCGACCTTTTGCTTCCTGGACTCGACGACTGTAGTTTCGAACATGATCGCTTCAGTCCCGTTCTAGCTCTTGCTGCCGGCGGCGGCAGCAGTCGCCTCCGCCTTCTTCTTCTTCACGATGGCGATGGCCTCGTTGCGAATGCGATCGGCCTCGGCCACGAGCTGCTGCTGCTTCACCGGATCGGGCTCGATCGGCGCCTGCTGGCGATAGAGAAGGCTGAGGTAGACGAGCGCCTCGAAGTAGTCCTTGCGCAGCGACGCCGCCTTCTGCAGCGCGACCTTGCCCTTGTCGATGATCGCCAGACGCTCGTTCATGTCGGCCGGCGGATTCTTCGCCACCTTCTCGTAGCACACGACTCCGTACGTGTAGAACGCCTCGGGATCGCGCGGCTGGAGGAGCGTGATCTTCTGATACCAGTTCAGCGACTCGTTGAAGTCGCCGAGCTTCGCGTAGAGCGTGGCGATCGAGCGCACGGCCTCGACGTCGGCGGGATGCGTCTGCAGCCAGTCGCGGAAGTAGCCGATCGCGTCGGTGATGCGGTCGGCGTTGAGGTAGAGATTGATGAGCGCCTCGCGCGCGACGCGGTCGTCCGGTTTGTTCTTCAAATACTTGCGGAGCTCGACGATCGCGGCGTCCGCGTTCTTCACGTTCGCGGGCGACTTGTCGTCCGGAACGTACATGCCGATCAGCGAGTAGCCGATCATCCGCTCGAGCTCGGGGAAGCTGTTGCCGTCGATCTCACGGGCTTTTCTGTAGTGCTGCAGCGCGGTCGCGTACTCCTCCCGCTGGTAGGCATCGTTGGCGTCGCGGATCTCCATACGAGCCTCGACCTTTGCGCAGCCGCCCAGCGACGATAGGGAAAGAGAAAGTGCCGCGAGAAGGCACAACTTCTTTTTCATGTGATTCCGAACTCCCTGATGAGTGATCGCAGAAATTTGCAGGGTGCGCTGTCAGGCGGCTTCCCGGCCCGCGTCAGGCAATGGTCCGCGATATTACAGATCGACCTATTCACCGTCAACTCAATTGGTAGTTGATGATACCGAAAGTTTTATCCGCGAAAACGAGGCTCCAAAACCGCACTTTCGCGGCGCATTCCGACGCCATCAAACTCTCTCCCTCAACCGGTTCGACACGCCACCGCGACGAAAGGAAACCGCTACTCGACAATTCGGAAATTGCTGCTCAGGTCGTACGTCTTGTTCAGCGCAACATCCGTGACCTTGATGGACAAGGTGTAGTTCCCCGGATTGAATTTGGCCAGCGGCAGTGCCGCGCCGACGGCGAAATGTCCCGGCACGCCCTTCAGCTCCTGGAGCGGCGCATCCTGCGGCGCGCCGGACATCTTCACGTTCTTGCCGTCCGCGGTCGTCCCGGTGACGGACATCTTCAGCATGACCTTCGGCTGACTCGTCGCGGGATCGACTCCCGGATTGCGCAGCTCGAAAAAGTACGTGAGGTCTTCGGTCTTGCGGAACGCGGAGTCGGACTTGGGCACGACCTGCAGTCCGCCGAACGCGAACGGATCGGTGGGCTGCTGCGCCTCCGAGAGCGGATAGATGTTGTTCGTGAGGATGAGCGAGGAAACACCCGGCGCGTCTTTGTCGAGTCCTGCGACGGTGATCGGCACGGTGGTGACGGCGACCGGCTTGCCGTCCTTGGCGATGCCGAATGACGCGCGATAGCTGCCCGGAAGAAGCTGCAGCGAGCGCGCGACGAAGACGCCGTCGGTCGTCGCGCTCAATGTCGCCGGCTCCTCGAACGCGGCCGCCTTCTCCCCTCCCTCTTTCTCCACGCTGCCAAAGAAGGTGACGGGCGTGTTGGCCGCGAGTCCCGCGGACTTCGGCACGTAGATCTGCACGGGCACGAAGTGCTCGCCCTTGGGCGTGATGAACTCGCCGTAGCTGACGAAGAGATTCTCGGGCGGCTTGCTCGCCGCGCGCGCCTGCTCGACCGCGGTGCGGAAGGCGTCGGTCTTGAGCTCCGTGTCCATCGGCGCCGGCGCCGTGACCACCGCCGCGGCCGCGGGCTTCGGCGTGTCGAACACGGGCACGGACTTGAGATCGGGCTGCGCGATGTACGACTGCGCGACGCTCTCGAAGATCGTGACGAGATCGCTCTGCGGCGAGCGATCCATCTTCCAGTCATCCGTTCCGTACTGATCGATGAACGCGATCTGCACGAGGGGCTGGCCGAGGTCGATGGGAGTCTTGCCCTGGGCATACTCCCAGAGCTCTTTCGGGCTGTAGTTCTGCTGACCGCCGGTCATGTCGATCGGGCGTCCGGTCGGACGTCCCGCGGGCAACTGAATCGTCGACTGCGGTCCGCTGCCGCTCTTACGGATCTTCGTCGGCGATCCCATGAGGATGAAGACTTTGCCGCGATCGGACTTCGAGCCTTCGCCGTAGTTCGTGTGAAAGCGCGAGTCGGCGACTTTAATGCGCTCATCGACGTCCATCTTGAACTCGTTCTGCGCTGTGCCCGGAGTCGGATCGCGCCGCGCCCAGAAGAGATCGATGAACGCCTTCGCCTGATCGTCGGTGGCGATGGCTTTCCACTGCTTCCGCTCTTCCTTCGTCATCAGGTACTCGGCCGGACCTTTGGCGAAGTCGGCGTACTGCTTGGAGAGCGCGGCGAAGGACGGCGAAACGGCGGCGAAGAGGAACAACACGACGACGCAGCAGCGGATCGCTTTCATGGACACCTCGTGTCAGTAGGATGGCTTGTGCTCGGCCGTGAGCTCGCTGATCGCCGCCCACAGCTCGGGGAAGAGAGGCTCGCGCGGTCCGGCCTCGAGCTGCGCGGCCGGAACGCCTTTCAGCGACAGCACGCGGTCGCCGATGATGCGAAACGCGAGCCGCATGTGCGTGTAGCGCCACTTCAGGAAGGACTCGTCGTAGTCCATCATCGACTGGACGAGGCGGAAGACGTCGTAGTGCTCGCGCGGCGCGCGCTCGACGTCGAGGATGGCCAGACCGCGCTTCGCGAGCAGCGCCTCGAAGCGCGGCCACAAACGCTTGCGCACGTCGAGCAGGATCCTGAAGCCGGGCGACTCCTGTCCGCTGCCGCGTCCCAGCGACGCGATGCGCAGGACGTGATAGTCGGCGGGCGCCATCGTCTCGAGGATGATGATCTGCTCGCGCAGGAGATCGATGATCAGGCGGCAGCGATGGAGGAGATCGGCCGCGAGCTGCGCCTCATCGGCATCGAGATGACCGGCCACGCGATCGATCTCGTAGTCGATGTGATGCAGCCACAGCTCCGCCGTCTGATGCGTGACCTGGAACAGCCGCTCTTCGGGATGCGCGAGCTTGTCGATCGGCTTCTGCAGCTCGAGGAGCTCGGGCACGCGAACGTACCGCTCGTAGTCAGTGTCTCCGCGGCCTTCGAGGATGGGTCCTGTATGCGGCATTGCGAGCGCGAGGCTACACCAGCTCGAGGATGTGTCCGAGCTTCTTCTTCTTCGTCTCGAGATACTTCTTCGTCGTCTGCGACGGCGCGATCTCGAGCGGGACGCGCTCCACGATCTCGAGTCCGAAGCCTTCGATGGCCACGAACTTCGCGGGGTTGTTCGTGAGGA
>DATELS010000458.1:0-5665 GCA_035276365.1 Thermoanaerobaculia bacterium | reverse complement strand
GCGTGATCTCCGCCAGTAACCGAGCCAGCTCCACCCACGGGCGGTAAAGGTATTCGGGGTTGACATAGTCGGGCCGCCTGCGCCGCGGCGGTTTCGCGATCTCGTCGCTGCCCCACCCGAAGTTGCAGACGCACCATCCCGACAGAAAGTCGATGTAGCGCCTGCCGCGCTCGTCGTAGACGTAGCATCCGCTGGTCCGCGCGACCTCGAGGTCCTCCGGATCGTCTTCACGTGCGAGGAATCGGCGGTCGAGCTGTCGGAGCTTCATGTCCACTGCGGCGTGCACGTTCAGCGCCTGAATTTTCCTGGACCGCAAATTGAACAGCGATTCTTTTGCGCGTTGCGCAAAGGAGGAAGTACCGATGAGAGCACTGGTGTGGCATGGCAAGGGAGATGTGCGCGTCGACAACGTCCCCGATCCGGCGATCGAAGATCCGCGCGATGTGATCGTGAAGATCACGTCCACGGCGATCTGCGGCTCTGACCTCCATCTTTACGACGGGTATGTGCCGACGATGGAGAAAGGCGACGTCCTCGGACATGAGCCGATGGGGATCGTCGAGGAAGTGGGCAGCGGCGTGACGAACGTGAAGAAGGGCGACCGCGTCGTCGTGCCGTTCAACATCACCTGCGGCGAGTGCTGGTACTGCAAACGCGAGCTCTGGTCGATGTGCTCGGTCTCGAACCGCAAGGCCGCGATCCAGGACAAGCTCATGGGCAATCACACGGCCGGGTTCTACGGCTACTCGCACATGACGGGCGGCTACGCAGGTGGGCAGGCCGAATACCTGCGCGTGCCGTATGCCGACGTCGGGACGCAGAAAGTGCCGGACGGGCTCAGCGACGAGCAGGTGCTGTTTCTGTCGGACGTCTTCCCGACCGGCTACTTCGCCGCGGACATCGCCGAGATCGAGAACGGCGACACGGTGGTGGTCTGGGGCGGCGGACCGGTGGGACAGTTTGCGGTGCAGAGCGCGTGGATGCTGGGCGCGGGCCGGGTCATCCTGGTCGAGCAGGTGCCGGAGCGCATCGCTCTGGCCGAGAAACATGGGCGCGGCGTCGAGATCGTCAACTTCGACAAGGAAGACGTCTACGACCGGCTGATGGAGATGACCAAGGGCCGCGGCCCGGACCGCTGCATCGACGCGGTCGGCTGCGAGGCCGACGCCACGGCCAGCGCCGATTCCGTGCTCGACAAGGCGAAGGCGGCGGTGATGCTGACGACCGACCGCGCGCACGTGCTGCGTCAGGCCATCCATTGCTGCCGCCCCGGCGGCACGGTGTCCGTGGTCGGCGTCTACGTCGGCTTCCCGGACAAGATTCCGTTCGGCGCAGCGATGAACAAAGGGCTGCGCATCCACATGGGGCAGTGTCACGTGAAGCGCTACGACGATCTGCTGCTGAAGAAGATCGAAGCGGGCGAGATCGATCCGTCGTTCATCATCACGCACACGCCCAATCTCGATGAGGCGCCGGAGATGTACAAGACGTTCCGCGACAAGAAGGACGGCTGTATCAAGGTGGTGCTGAAGCCCTGAGCAGAATGCTGCCCGGAGGCGCCCGCATCGCCGACATCCAGCCGGCGCTCGCGGTCATCTTCTCCACCGGTCACGTGCGCTCTACCCGCTCCACGGGTTGAACAGCGGAACTCCCGTTAGACGAACATCTGCCGTAATTCGAGTGTCGAACGTCAAGCCATGATGGAGCGCCGTTGCGCGAGCTGGGCATCGATCGTCGGCAGCGTGACGCGTTGCCGCTTTGCGAGTGCCTCGACTTGTCCCCATCGTTCCGCGACGCGCTCGTCGAATGAAAGGAGGCGACCTGCGAAACGGACGCGTAAGTCGTGGTCGAGCCAGCTCTGAAGCGCGCCCCTTCGCGGCTCATTTTCGTCGAGCAGATCGATGCCTTTTCGAATCTCTCCGATGGTGATGACGTCATCAGCTCCGAAATGACGTTCGTATCGAGGAGGTAGCCCGCGGGAACGGTTACCACTTGAGCCTCTCACTGCCAATCTAGTCAATTCGAGTGCAAAGGAAACGGAAATTGGCTGTGGCGCCTGGGCTCGAACCAGGGACCACCGGATTAACAATCCGGCGCTCTACCAACTGAGCTACACCACAGCAATGTCGGAAGGGTTCGGTAGGATCGCCGATCGCGGGGCAGTTGTCAAACGCTGGTGCGGGTCTGGCAGGCGCGGCGTGGCGTGTGGATGATGTTGCTCGACGACGCGTGGCTCGCCCGTCTGCTCCTGCAGCGCGGTCTCGCGGCGATCTACCTCCTCGCCTTTCTCTCCGCCCTCAACCAGTTCCCCGCCCTCCTCGGCGACCGCGGACTCCTGCCCGTGCGCGACTTCCTCCGCCACGCGCGCTTCCGCGATGCGCCGACGCTCTTTCACTGGCGCTACTCCGATGCGCTTCTCCGCGTCGTCGCCTCCCTCGGCATCGCGTTGTCCGCCATCGCGCTCCTCGGCGTCTCCCAATCCGCGGCTGTGTGGCTCGCGATGTGGACGCTGTATCTGTCGATCGTCAACGTCGGGCAGAACTTCTACAGCTTCGGATGGGAGTCGATGTTGTGCGAGGCCGGCTTCTTCGCCGCGTTTCTCGGCGAGGCGGACGTCGCGCCGTCCGCCATCGTGATCTACATCTTTCGGTGGATGCTCTTCCGCGTCGAGTTCGGCGCGGGACTGATCAAGCTGCGCCACGATGAGTGCTGGCGCAACCTCACGTGTCTCTACTGGCACTACGAAACGCAGCCGCTGCCGAATCCGACGAGCTGGTTCTTCCACCGCATGCCGAAGCCGCTGCACAAGTTCAGCGTGTTGTTCAGCCACTTCGTGCAGGTCATCGTGCCGTTCTTCATCTTTGCGCCGCAGCCGATCGCAACCATCGCCGCGGCGCTGTGCATCTTTCATCAGTGCTGGTTGATCGTCAGCGGCAACTACGCATTTCTCAACTGGCTGACCGTCGTGATCGCGTTCTCAGGAATCGGCGCGACTCCGCACGCGCTCGCGCCGCGCTCGACCTTCTACGACATCGTTCTCTACGCGCTCGCCGCGGTCACGCTCGTGCTCAGCATCAAGCCCGCACTCAACCTCGTGTCGCGCCATCAGCTCATGAACTACAGTTGGAATCGCTATCACCTCGTCAACGCGTACGGCGCATTCGGCAGCGTGACGAAAGAGCGCTTCGAGATCGTGATCGAAGGCAGCGACGACGGCATCGAGTGGAAGGAGTACGGCTTCCGCGCGAAGCCCGGCGATGTGACGCGCATGCCGCCGCAAGTCGCGCCGTATCACCTCCGACTCGACTGGCTGATGTGGTTCCTGCCGTTCTCGGTGATGGTCGCGCGCAACCGCGTCGTCGTGCCGGGATACGAGATGTGGTTCGTGCGGTTCGTCGAGAAGCTGCTCGAAGGCGATGCGCAGATGCTGCGCCTCCTGCGACGCAATCCGTTTCCGGACGCGCCGCCGCGATTCATCCGCGCGGGCTTCGATCGCTACGAGTACACGACCTGGCGCGAGCTGCGCGCGACGAAGGCGTGGTGGAAGCGGACGCGGATCGGCGAGTACCTGCCCGCCGTCGCGCTCGAGGATCTCCGCGCCGCGTTGCGCGCCGCGTGATCAGCGCGCGACCGCTCTTCTCTTCGCACTCTCTCCTACGACAAACGCCGGCTCGAGCCGCAGCTCCGAACTGTTGCCCGCTTTGTCTTCGACGAAGACGCGCAGGTCGACGCCGCCAATCATCGAGCTCGCGATCGACGTGAGATCGGCGCGATACATCGTGCCCACGCCGCCGTTGAGAAACACGCTGTACGGATAGTGCCGCGCGGTCAGCGTCGCGGTCAGCGGATGCCACTCCGTCGTGCCGTGCGCGCGATACTCGACCCGCGTCGCCTCTTCCGCCGGCGGCACGCGCTCCCACCAGATCACATTGCCGCGCACCTGATCGGCCGCGGAGAAGACTAGGCTCGCGTGCGCGCCGCGATCGAGCACCGACACCTGCCGCTCGTTCTCATCGACGATGCGCAGTCCCGTGAACATCGGGATCAGAAAATCGTTGCGGCTCGTGTCCAGCCACGCGGTGAACGTCGCCGTGCCGCGGACGTCGCCCGCGACGAGATCGGGATCGACCGACTCGATCCGATAGCGTCCCGGCGCGAGCGGCGTGTCGACGCCGAATCCGACGTAGTCCGCGTGCAGCAGCGTGCCGCTCGCGTCGTAGATCGCGACGTGCGCGTCCGCGGTGTCGCCGATGCGGCGCTCGCCGAGGGGACCCATCCAGAAGACGACGACGCCGTAGCCCGATTTGTCCGCGTCGAAGCGCACCTGCGGCGACACCGGCGCGCGTCCAAACGTCACCGGCTCGCCGGTCGGCGTGCGATAGCCCATCGGCGAGACCTCGAGGAAGAGGTCCGTCTCCGCTGTGACGTGCTGCTCGTCGAGATAGAAGAAAACGTTGTCGACGAACGCGCAGTCGGCTTTGTTCGCGAGGCCCGGCACGTCGCACTTGCCGTACCAGTCCATCATCGTCACGAAGCTCGCGTCGGGCGTCGGGCTCGGCGTGAAGAACACCTTCAGCGTCGAGCCCGTGCCGCGCATCAGGAACCACGAGCCGCCGTCGTAGTAGAACGACTCGTCGGTGCCGGGGAAGCGCATCATCGCCAGCGCGCTGATCATCGTCTCGCTCTTCGGCAGTTCCGGCGTGAAGCGCACGTCCTGCCGCAGCCACCGCGGATGCAATGTGCTGGTGATGCTTTGCGAGAGACCGTCGATCGGCGGATGCATCGCCGCGTACAGCGTGCTCGCCGACGCGTCGCCGCACGTGTGCGCGAGGTACATGCGGATGCGCGAGGAGAACGGCGCGAAGAGCGCGCGCGTGTCGGGCGCGGACTCGAACGAGACCTTCCCGCCGCTCGGAAAGCCGAGGACGATTTTCTCGTGGCACTCGCGCGTGTAGGAGGCGAGGTCGTTGCCCGCCTCGTCTGTCGTGGTCGCGGTCGCGGTGAGCTGCGCGTCGTTGAGATGCACGCTCGCGACGGCGTTGGCCTCGACGCTCACCTGCTCCGCGATCGCGACGCGCGGCGGATACTCGAACTGCGCGACGAGCACGTCGACCTTCTCGATCGGGCGAAACACACGCGCGGCGTCGAGGAAGTCGAAGACGATCGTCTTGCCGCTCGGTCCCATCACGGCCGCGTACGCGGTGCCGCCGTCCGGATTCTCGATCGTGAGATACGCCGCTTTCACGAACGCCCACGGCACATGCAGCGGCGTCGCGCCGCCGGTCCATTCGATGCGTCCGCCGTACGAGAGCGAGCCTTTGACCGGCGACGGCACGAGCGCGTTGTCGACGTTGATCTCGACGCGCACGTTTTTTGTCTCGCCCGCGGCGAGCGTGACTTCGTCCGGCGTCACGTGCACGGTCACGCCGTCGCGCGCGCCGGCGATGTTCGCGCGCAGAGTTTGCGTCGCGTTCGTAAGGTTGCGCAGCGTGACTTCGCGCGACGCTGTCCACAGGTTCTGCCGCGTGTCGTCCTGTCCGAAGTTGACGAGCGACGGCATCGGCAGCGTTGCGATCGACGGCGCGTTCGTCGCGCTCGCGCGTCCGGCGCCGAAGATCATGACGTCGCCGTCGAGCGCGAGCGATGACGACACGATTGCGGCCTT
>DATELS010000457.1:0-3964 GCA_035276365.1 Thermoanaerobaculia bacterium | reverse complement strand
TCTTTGACGGTGGGAGTGATGATGCGGAAGGCGAGATAGTCGTAGAGCTGGCCGATGTCGATGTCCTGCCTGCGCAACTTCGACCAGATCGAGTACATCGACTTCACGCGTCCGTAGACGTCGCCCTCGATCTCGTTCTCCGTCAGTTTCTGCGTGAGCGTCGTCTTGATGCGCTCGACGACGTCACCCGACACCTTCATCTTCTCTTCGACCGCGTTGTGCAGCTCTTCGTGCTCGCGCGCGTGGAGATACCGGAACGAGAGGTCTTCGAGCTCCGCCTTGATCTGTCCCATGCCGAGGCGGTTGGCGATCGGCGCGTAGATCTCCATCGTCTCTTTCGCGACGGCGATGCGCTTCTCCTCGGGGAGGTACTGCAGCGTGCGCATGTTGTGGAGGCGGTCCGCGAGCTTCACGAGCACGACGCGAAGGTCGGAGACCATCGCCAGGAGCATCTTGCGGAACGTCTCCGCCTGCTGCTCCTCCTTCGAGACGTACGCGTAGCGCGAGATCTTCGTCACGCCGTCGACGAGCTCCGCGACCTGCTCGCCGAACATCTCGAGCAGCGTCTCCTTCGTCGTCAGCGTGTCTTCGAGGACGTCGTGCAGGAGGCCGACCGCGATCGACGTCTCGTCGAGGCGCATGTCGGCGAGGATGTGCGCGACGTTGATGGGGTGCACGAGATACGGCTCGCCGGAGCTGCGTACCTGACCTCGGTGTTCGCGAGCGGAGAAGATGTATGCCTTCTGAAGCAGCTCTTCATCGAAGTCCGGTTTGTAGGATTCGACTTTGTCGAGGATGTCTTCGAAGCGGATCATCGTGCTCTCGCCGAGGTTCGGGAGTATAACGTTGGGGAGCGACGGCTCGTTCCTCGGGAGGATAGCAACCTCGTCGTAGGCACGCGTCGTGCTGCCGTACGTTTCCGTAGCCATCGGCCGGCGAGGGGCCGGACGAGGCGCCGGGAAAAAAGGAGGTTTGTTCGTGTCCAAGAAATATGTGTTGCTCGTCGTTGTCGTTCTTCTGACCTTTGCGGCCATCCCCGCATTCGCTGGTGCGGTCCCGTCGAAGACCGCGGTGAACCAGAGCCTCGACGCGCGTGACGCGGACCTGACGGTCGTCCGCAACGTCGCCGCGAACGAGCAGGTGTCGGCCGTGCTCACGGCCAACGGGTTCACGCAGGAGCAGATCAACCAGCGGCTCGCGCAGATGTCGCCGCAGGACCTGCATCAGCTCGCGCAGAACCTCGAGCAGCTCCAGCCTGCCGGTCTCACCAAGCAGGAGTGGATCTGGATCGGCATCGGCGCGCTGGCCGCTCTGATCCTCGTCGTCGCGCTGTCGGATTGATGCACACTCCCGGCGCACGAAAAGGCTTCGGGCAAGAGGGCGGGCACTTCGCGGTGCTCGCCCGTTTTGTTCTGCTCGCGGGTCTCACCCTTCTCACCTCCGCCTGCGTCTTCTGGACGCCGATCTCGCGCACGCCCGCTCCCGACGCGGCCGTCGTCACGAACGTCCCGATGCAGAAGTGGGACATCAAATCGTGCGGCGCCGGCGCGTTGTCGACGGTGCTGCAGCACTACGGCGATCCGACGTCGATGCAGGACTGGGACGCGACGCTGCCCAAGACGCGCGGCGGCGTGATGTCGATCGACCTCGTCCTCGCGGCGCGGCAGAAGGGATTCGACGCGCGCCTCGTCACGGGCGACGCGAGTCTCATCGAGGCGGAGTTGCGGAGCGGCAATCCGGTGATCCTCATGCTGCAGGTGATCCAGGCGCCGGGCAAGGGCTACGACTTCTTTCACTACGTCGTCATCGACGGCTACGATCCGATGAAGAAGCTGATCCGCGTGCAGTTCGGCGACGCGCGCGCGCGCTGGACGACGATCGAGCGGATCACGCCCGCGTGGAAGGCGACGAAGTACGCGACGATTCTCATCCATCGCGGCGATCCCAACGCGCCGGCACTACGCGCGGCGGTGCAACTCGAAGAAGACGGCAAGCTCGCGCTCGCGTCGCAGGCGTATCGCGAGATCCTCGCCAAAGATCCCCGCTCTCTCCTCGCCTGGACCAACCTCGGCAACGCCGAGATGCGTCTCAATCGCAACGCCGCGGCGGAAGAAGCGTTCCGCAAGGCGCTGGAGATCGATCCCGACTCCGCGGACACGCTCAACAATCTCGCGTGGCTGCTGTTCGAGGAGAACCGATACGCGGAGGCGGAGCCGCTGGCGCGGAAGGCGGTGATCACGAAGGCGCCCGATGCGTGGACGCGACTCGACACGCTGGCGCGCATCCTCGCCGCGCGCGGCGCATGCGACGAGGCGGCGATGACGTTCCGCGCCGCGATCGCGCAGGTGCCGGAGGCGCGGAAGGAAGATCGCGCGGCGATCGAAGAGGCGGCGAGTAAGATCGCGACGTGTTCTCCCGCCGCGCCCACTGGTTCGCACCCGTCAACGAACTGACGCTCGAGCGCCGCAAGCGCGAAGAGCTGTTCGACCTCACGGAGACGAATCCCACTCGCGCCGGGCTCCCCTATCCGCACGACGCGCTCGCCGACGCGATGGCGCGCGGCGCGCGCGCGACGTACGACCCCGATCCGCGCGGATTGCGCTCCGCGCGCGAGGCGCTCGCCGAGCATCTGCGCTGCGACGCCGACGATCTGATCCTCACCGCGTCGACGAGCGAGGCGTACTCGTTTCTCTTCAAGCTGCTGTGCGATCCCGGCGACGCGGTGCTCACCGCCACGCCGTCGTATCCGCTGCTCGAACATCTCGCGTCGCTGGAGCTCGTCGAGCTGCGCACGTTTCCGCTGGAGTTTCACAAGCGCTGGGAGTTGCACGATGTGCCGCTGACGGAACGGACGCACGCGATCGTGGTCGTGAATCCGAACAATCCCACCGGCTCGTTCGTGAGCGCGCGCGAGCAGGACGCGCTCGCATCGCACGGCGTCCCGATCATCTCAGACGAAGTGTTCCTCGACTATCCGCTCGATGGCTCCGGCACGACCTTCGTCCGCGACGACGTCCTCACCTTCACCCTCGGCGGTCTCTCCAAGTCCGCGGGACTGCCGCACTTCAAGCTCGGATGGATTCGCGTCAGCGGTCCGAAGAAGCGCGAGGCGCTCGAGGCGCTCGAACTCATCGCCGACAACTTTCTGTCGGTCGCGACGCCGGTGCAGGTCGCGCTGCCGGAGATCCTCACGCTCGCGCCGCAGATTCGCAACGCCATTCGTGCACGCACGCGGCGCAATCTCGACGCGTTGCGCGCAGCCGCGCCGAACGCGGTGACCGTACTTCCCGTCGAAGGCGGCTGGTCCGCCGTGCTGCGCGTGCCGCGCGTGATGAGCGACGAAGCCTTCGCGCTCGCCGCGCTCGATCGCGGCGTCGTCGTGCAGCCCGGATTCTTCTTCGACTTCGCGCAGGAAGGCTTCGTCGTGTTGTCGCTGCTGACGCGCGAAGACGTCTTCGCCGAAGGCGTGCGCCGCCTCCTCGATATGATTCCGGCGTGAAGCAGCACTGGACGCTCGATCCCTCGATCACCTTTCTCAATCACGGCTCGTTCGGCGCGACGCCGCGCGTCGTGCTCGACAAGCAGAGCGAGTATCGCGCGCAGATGGAGCGCGAGCCGGTGCGCTTCTTCGTGCGCGAGCTCGAGCCGCTCCTCGACGATGCCCGCGCCACGCTCGCCCGCTTCCTCGGCGCCGACGCCGCGGGCATCGCGTTCGTGCAAAACGCCACTGCGGGAGTGAATGCCGTGCTGCGCTCGCTCGATCTGGACAAATTCGACGAGCTGCTCGTGATGACGCACGAGTACAACGCGTCGCGCAACGCGCTCGAATACGTCGCGGGTCTCGTCGGCGCGAAAGTGATCGTCATCGACGTGCCGTTCCCGATCGCATCGCCGGACGTCGTCGTCGAGCGCGTGCTGGAGAAGGTCACCGACCGCACGCGCCTTCTGCTCACCGATCACATCA
>DATELS010000456.1:0-2005 GCA_035276365.1 Thermoanaerobaculia bacterium | reverse complement strand
TAGGGTTGGGCGGCCGCGGCGAGGGTGAAGAGGAGGGTGAGGATGATGTTGCGCGTCATGCGCGAATCGTATTCGCAAACCGGCGACGCACCACAAGCAACCAACCACCAGCAACCAGCAACAACGTGACGAACGAAATCGCGCGGCCGAGGACAAACGCCTCCGGCCAATACACGAGCCGCACACGATGCCGTCCCGGCGGCGTGTGCACGCTGAGGAACGCGGCGTTGGCGGGCTGGAGTTGCACGCGTTTGCCGTCGACGTACGCGCGCCAGCCCTTCCAGCCCGTGCTCGTCACGACGATCCAGCCGTCGTTCTGCATGTCCGCGTCGAGGTCGTAGCCTTGCGCGTCCGCGCGGCGGATCGTCACGCGGCCGGGACCGTTCACGCGCTCGTACGGAGAGCCGTCCGCGGTGATCCACGCCTTCTCGCGAAAGTCGGTGACGTTCGCCATCTCCGTGATCGCGTACGAGCGGTCGCGCAAGACCGACACGTAATTCGGCACGAACGCGCGCGGGAGCGCGTTCGGGTTCTCCAGCAGCACCGCGTCGTGATCGCGCGCGGCGACGCGCCAGCCCGGCGGCACGGGCGTCGCCGAGTTGGCGAAGGCGAAGCGGACGTTCATCAGCGACAGAAATGGCTTCGACAGATCGTCGATGCGATTGAAGTACACCGGCTGCGGCACGCACCAGTTGCGATACGTCTCGTGATACGGCGCGAACGTCATCGCCTCGTAGCCGCGCACGTCTTCCAGTTCGTACACCGCGCTCGTGTTCGGCGTGAGCGCGCTGGCGATGCCGGCGATGCGGAACGGCTCGCGGGTCGCGTCGAGCGGCGCGAAGAGCGGCGTGCGCGGATACGCGTCGCGTCCCGGAAACGACGCGTGCACGCCGCCGTCGCTGATCGTGCGCTGCAGGAGGATCAGCGCAACGAGCACCGGCAGCGCGCGCGTCTTCGCCATCGCGACGGCGGCGATCGCCAAAGCCAGCAGACCGAGGTCGGCGGCGATTTTGTAGCGGCCCCAGTCGGCGGGTCCGGGATCGAGCACGATCGCGCGCGAGATCCAGAACGTGCCGGCGGCGAGCAGCGCGAGCACGATCGCGAACACGATCGCCGCTCTCCGCCACTCCTCGCGTCTCGCCAATTCTTCGGCGCCGAGGGCGGCGAGGATCACGAGAGAGAAGGCGGCGCCGAATGCGAGGCGATCGTTGAGCGCCATGTCGAAGCCGGGAATCTTCGCGAAGACCCAGTTCATCGGCCTCCACGACGCATGCGCGGCGAAGCAGATCAACGACAGCGCGACGAAGAACCACTTCGTGCGCGTGCGAACGCGCGCGATCGCATAGATCGCCAGCGCGAGAACGATGCTCCCCACCGCCGCCGACTCGCCTTTGATCGCCGGCAGCGCGGGCTCGATCCAGCGTCGCACGTGGAGGAACGGGAAGAAGTTCGTGCCGAACGTCGCCAGCGCCTGCGCGGGCGTGTCGTAAATGACCTCGCCGCGCCAGGACCAGCGCATCAGGTACTCGGCGGATTCGCGAAGGACGTCGAGGTGCGGGAGAACGTGAATCGCGCTGAGCGCGAGTGCGGTGATGCCCGCGGCCGCGGCGGTGAGAATCGCGCGGATCGCGTGGCGTCGCACGCTCAGCACGGCGAACGCGCCGTACAACGCGCAGAGGCTGACGACATGCAGCGCCGACTCGCCGTGTCCCGCGAGCAGCAGCAGCGTGAACGCGGTGGTGAGTAACCCCCACGCGTGCGCGGACGGCGCGACGGCCACGCGATGCGTCGTCAGGAGCACGAACGGGAAGAGCGTCCAGCAGAAGCCGAGGGGCCAGAGGATGTAGAGGGCGATGCCGGAGCAGAAGGCGTAGCCCGCCGCCGCGATCGCCGCCGCCGACTCGCGGCATCCGAGCTCGCGCGCGAATGCAAACGCGCCGGCGGCGGCGAGGAAGAATGCGATCGCCGCGGTGAAGGTGAAGCTCACGCCGACCGGCAACAGCAA
>DATELS010000455.1:0-8173 GCA_035276365.1 Thermoanaerobaculia bacterium | reverse complement strand
CGTCGCCAGCGTCGCAGGATCGCGCCGGCATTGATTCGCGTCCGTCGCCGGATCGCACGTCGCAGGTTTGAGAGAGCGCGTCTCGGACAGCAGTTGCTCGCCCGCGTAATCACGCGTCGTCACATAACCGTCCGCTTCCTGCTCGCGTGTCACGCGGCCGCGCGTGTCGCGGACGAGCGTCCGGTCGCGCGTACCGCATCCGCTGCAGCCGCCGATGACGCGCACCGTTCTCCACGCGCCACCCACGGGATGTATCACATAGTCCGTGACGTGGGTGTTCTTCTCGGTCACGCGCGTGATCGTGTCGTGCGAATTCGCGACTGGAATGTCGTATTCGATCGTCTGAATCTCGTCGATGTCGCCCGTCGAGCTCTTCGCGCGGCCGTCGCTGTCGTAGTCGTGGCTCTCGATCAGATTGCCGAGAGCGTCGCGGGATGCGGTCATGCGATTGGAGACGTATTCGTAAGTTCGCCACGGCTGGGTGGCGGGCGCGGTGACGGTGGTGAGGTTGGAGTTGCTGTCGTATGTGTACGTCCAGACGAGATCCAACTGTCCCTGCCGTAATCGACGCGACGCGGTGTTGCGCGTCGAGCGTGAACGTCCACGCGATGCCGCTCCACGAATCCGTGAGCGTTTGCGGCCGTCCTTGTGTGTCGTACGCGAATTGCGCCTCGCGTCCTGTGGTGAGATCGCGCAATGCGATGAGACGGCCGTCGCTCATGCGAAACACCGCGGTCTCCGTGGCGCCGCCCGCGCGGTATGTGTAAGTGCCCGCGGTCGAGTCGCGTTGCAGGGTTCCCAGTTGCGTGTCCTTCAAAGGGAATGTCTGTGCGTACTCGCCGGCATAGCCGCGGAACATCACGACGTCGTTCGCCTTATTGACGATCGAAACGGTGTCCGCCCATGTGTCGGTGTTCACCATCAGGCGCCGGTCGAACATCGTCGTCCACCCTCGGCCGAAACTTCCCACGACCTGCTCGTCGCTGTTGTAAGTGCGTATGAGACTGTGTGTGCCGATGGGAGGAAGCGGATCGGTGTCGGCGAGGCGCATGTTGCCGTCGCTATACGACACGGGATTCCCCGACCCCTCGCAGAGCGGGCAATCATTCGCGACGTCGCGCACCGCGTGTGCGCTGCACGTCTCCACGAGCGCTTCGAGCGTGACTTGCTGACCCGGAGACGGCGAGGGGATGGAGATCTCCATCGCGCCGCTCGCGCCGATCGAGGACGGGCCGGAGATCGTCGCGGCGGGATACGTCTGGCCGTCGGCGTTCGTCCACGGAAGTCGTTTGATCGTCAACGTCCCGCTCGGAGTTTCGGGCGGCAGACTCCAGGTCAGAAGCCCTGTCGCATCGCGACCACCATTTGCATTGGCGGCGCCTTTCTTCACGGACAGATCGAGTTGCGGTTGTGGGAAATCGGACACTGGGCTGGCCTGGGCCGATGTCCTGAAGTTGCAAACGCCCGCGGTCACGCGAATGTTTTCACGCCCCGGCGAGACGCAGCCGGAGATGGTGAACGTCCGCTCGCCGCTATTTCCCAAACCCGAGTTGTTGTAGAGGATCTGCGCATGACTCGGGAGCCATTCGACGAACAGGAACGCACCTGCGCCAGCATTGAACGGAAATTCGTAATGAACGGTTCCGACCGGACTGGCGGGATTGGATCGATCGATCGTCACGCTGACGACGGGCTGCTGTGAAGGGACGTTCAACTCCGCAGAGCTCTCCGTGGAAATCCCGTCGCACGACGTCGCCTTGATGCGCAGCCGATACGCGCCCTCGGGCCAGCACGAGGTGTTCTGTGCGAAATCGATCGATCCTTGCGCGTCGTGAATGACGGGATGGGTGTACACCACGCCATTCGGCGTATCGAGCCAGTATTCGAGTGTGCGCGGCGAGTCCGGAAAATTGTATTGAATCGTTCCGGAGAAGAGTCCGACGTCACTCGGACCGCTGATCAATGCCTGTGTGCTCGGTGAGCCATTACACGTCGCGCGGGCGCTCGTTGTGGCAAATACACTAATGAAGAGAAACGCCGCGATCTGACGCGCGAGGTTCATGCGTGTCGCGAGCACGCACAAAAAATGCCGGACGGCGAGTGAAGGGTGAGTGTCGTCGAAGGAGAGCTTCGCGAGCTTCACCCGCCGTCCGGCTACCCCCTCTCCCCACCTCGGTCGAGAGGGCGTTCCTGTTTCGTTTTCTCCACTACGTCCCGGGGATCGACAGCCGGTGCTTCAGGGCGACGGTGATCACGACGAACGCGATCAGGATTCCTTCCACACACTCCCTCCTTCCCGCCTCGCCGGCGAGTTGATGGGAGGGCCCTCAGTCAGGGAGTGTCGTGAGGTCGGTAAAACCTTATAGGTGGGGCGGCGGAATGAACGGAATTCCGCTTTGATCGGGATGCGTCTCGAGGTAATGCCGCACGTGCCGCACGAGGTCCGGCGTCGCCTGACCCGACTCGAACGCCTCGCGCAGATATGCGAGCGCCGTCAGCGCGTGGCCCGTCATTCCCACCGCGGTGAAGCTCTCGACGAGCGACGTGCACAGCTCCGCCGCCTCGCGTCGCGACGGCGGATCGCCCGCGGCCAGCAGCGCCTCCGCGAGATCGAGCGTCACCAGCGCCGCATCCGTACGCAGACCGAGCTCGCTGAACTCACGCGCCGCCTCGCGCAGACGCGACAACCCGTCCGCGAGATCGCCCGTCACGATACGCAGGCAGCCGATGTTCCAGCGCGTGCGAATGCGCTCCGTCTCCAGCCCCAGCGCCTCGAAGAGCGAAAGCGCGCGGCTGTAGTAATCGTCCGCGGACGCCAACTCGTGCAACCGAAGCTGGCAGTTCGCGACATTCGCGTACAGGCGCGCGAGTGTCTGCGCGTGACCGAGCTCCTTCGCCGTCGCGATCAGCGACACGAACAGATCGCGCGCATCGCGCACGCGGCGCTGGTCGAACAGCACCGTCGCCTCGACGATCTTCGCGTGCACGTACCGCTCATGCTCGCCGAACTGGCGGAACACGCGCGCTGCCTTGCGCACGAGTCGCATCGCGTCCTCGAGCCGCTCCGTCTCCACGAACACCACGCCGCGCAGGTAATCCGCGAGCGCGCCCGAGAACGCCGCGACCGGCGAGCGCGCGAACGCGCGTTGCGCGATGTCGATCGCGTCGAGAGCCTCCGCGTAGCGGCCGAGGTAGCGGAGGACGTTGGCGCGCTCGAGCCAGGCGCTGCCGCGTAAGTCGTCGAGCAGGGGAGCCGGGTAGAGGTCCGACGGCAGTTGATCCGCGATCGCGATCGCCGAGTCCGCGAGCACGAGCGCGTGCATCGGCTGGCGTTCGCGTAGCTCGCGCGACTCCGTGCACAGCAATCGAACGACGCCCGCGGTGCGCATCACCGGACGCGCCGTCACGTTCGCGCGGCGAAACGACACCGGACTCGCGAGCAGCGGCGCGAGCATCTCGCGCGCCGTCGCGTCCTCCGTCGCCAGCAAGTCCGCGAACTCGCGGATCACGCCCGGTGTCTCCGCCGCGCTCTCGCGCTCCGTCTCCCACGCCACTTCCGCGGCGAGCGTCGCGTCGAACGCGCGCAGTTCCTCGAGCGTCGCCGCGCACGGCTTGCAGTACGCGACGTGCGCCTCGATCGCGTCGCGATCGGGATGATGCATCGGATCGTCGAGGTAGTCCTGCAGTGCCGTCTCGTCGTAGTGCGCGTTCACCGCTTCGCGTCCTTCAGCAGATCGTCGTACGCCTTGCGCACGCGCTTGCGGCACGTGTGGAGGAGCTGCATGACGTAGCCGGTGGTCGTGCCGAGGTGCTCGGCGATCTCGGCGGCGGAATAGCCTTCGGCGTAGTAGAGGCGGAGCGTCTCGCGGCACTTCGAGCCGATCTGCGTCAGCGCGCGTGCCATCGTCACGCGATCGACGATCCGTCCCTCGAGTCCGGGCGAGTCGGGATGCTCGTAGTTGCCGACGTCCGGCGGCAGCGGCGACGTGCGCGCCGCGTTGCGCCAGTACGCGCGGCTCGCGTGACACACCGCGCCGACCAGCCACTGCCGCGTGTCGCGCACCGAGTCGCGCCGCAGCATGTACGCCGTGAACACCTCGTTCACGACGCCCGCGGCATCGAGCGGCGGGATGTTGAATTTCTTCTCGGCGATGTCGCGCAGGCGCGGCGCGTGCGCCTTATACGCGTCTTCGACGGCCGGATGGCCGCCGGTGACGTCCTTGTCCGACCCCTCGTCATCCCCGGGAGGCGACATTCCCGAAGTATATTCGCGCCATGCGATGGGTCGCGGGCGACGTGGGCGGCACGAAGACGCTTTTGCGCTGCGTCGACGCGGACGGCTCCACGGTCTTCGAGGAGCGCTACGACAGCGCCGCGTACGCGACGTTCGACGACCTGCTGCGCGAGTTTCTCTCGCGCGACGACGCGCACATCGACTCCGCGTGCTTCGCCGTCGCCGGTCCGGTTTTTCGCGGACGTGCGACCGTGACGAACGTCGGCTGGGTGATGGAGGAGGACGCGCTCCGCCGCGAGTTCGACATCGACCGCGTGTCTCTCATCAACGACTTCTCCGCGATCGCGTTGGGAGTCACGCAACTCGGCGAAGACGACCTGCTCTCGCTGCACGCGGGCAAACGCGACCGCACCGCGCCGATCGCGATCCTCGGCGCCGGCACCGGGCTCGGTCAGGCGATTCTCGTGTGGGCAGGCGAGGAGCATCACGTCATCGCGACCGAAGGCGGGCACGCCGACTTTGCGCCGCAGGATGAAGAGCAGACGCGCCTTCTCCTTCATCTTCAGAAAAAGTATGGACACGTGAGCTGGGAGCGCATCGTCTCCGGCATGGGTCTCACCAACATCGCCGACTTTCTCGGCGCGGGCGATCTCGATCCGGCGGAGATCGCGGAGCGCGCATCGAATGGCGATGACGTCGCGTCGCGCGCGATCGCGATCTTCGTCGACGCGTATGGCGCCGAGGCGGGGAACCTCGCGTTGAAAGTGCTGGCGCGCGGCGGCGTGTATCTTGCGGGCGGCATCGCCGCGAAGAACGTCGAGTGGTTCACCGACGGCCGTTTCGTCGAGGCATTCGAGCGCAAGGGCCGGTTTCGCGAAGTGATGGAGACGATCCCCGTCGACCTCATCACCAACGAGTCCGTCGGCCTCCTCGGCGCCGTCGAAGGCGCGCGGAGGAATCGCGCAACCCGGACGAGAGGTTAGGGGCGTGGCTGTGAGGAGCGTGCAATGGGTTTGAGTGTGGGCATCGTCGGGCTGCCGAACGTCGGCAAGTCGACGATCTTCAATGCGTTGACGGCGGCGGGCGCGCAGAGCGCGAACTATCCGTTCTGCACCATCGAGCCGAACGTCGGGATCGTTCCCGTCGTCGATGTGCGGCTCGAGACGATCGCGTCGCTCGCGTCGAGCAAACAGATCATCTTCACCGATCTGAAAGTCGTGGACATCGCCGGCCTCGTGCGCGGCGCGAGCAAGGGTGAAGGACTCGGCAATCAGTTTCTGGCGAACATCCGCGAGACCGACGCGATCCTTCACGTCGTGCGTTGCTTCGAGGATCCGAACGTCGTGCACGTCGAGGGCAGCGTCGATCCCGAGCGCGACATCGAAGTCATCGAGACCGAGCTGCTGCTCGCCGACCTCGACGCGCTGAGCAAGCGCAACGAGCGCGTCGGACGACTCGCGCGCGTCGGGCAGAAGGAGTACGCCGCGCAGGCGGAGGCGCTGACGAAGGCGCTGGCCGCGGTCGAGAAGGGGACGCCGCTGCGCGCGGCCGAGCTGAGCGACGAAGAGCGCGCCGCGCTCGCGGAGCTGAATCTCATCACGATGAAGCCCGTGCTCTACGTCGCCAACGTCGCCGAGAACGACCTCGGACAGGAGACGCCGCTCTTGCAGCAAGTGCGTCGCGTCGCGACGGATAAGCGCGGCGAAGTCGTCATCATCTGCGGCGAGCTCGAGGCGCAGATCGCCCAACTGCCCGCCGAAGAGCGGACGGATTTTCTGAAGGAGATGGGACTCGACGAGCCGGGACTCAACATCCTCATTCGCGCCGGCTACAAGCTCCTCGGCCTCGAGACCTTCTTCACCGCGGGTCCGAAAGAGGCGCGCGCGTGGACGATCCATCGCGGCGCAAAGGCGCCGCAGGCCGCGGGCGAGATCCACACGGACTTCGAGCGCGGGTTCATCCGCGCGGAGACGATCGGCTACGACGACTACATCGCGTACGGCGGCGAGCAGGGCGCGAAGGCGGCAGGAAAAATGCGAAGCGAGGGGAAGGAATACGAAGTCGAAGACGGCGACGTGATCCTGTTCCGCTTCAACGTCTGAATGCACTTCACGATCCCTTCGCAGGAGAACCTTCCGATCCGCGGCGATCTCGACGCGCACGAGAGTCCGCGCGCGCTCGTCGTGATCGTGCACGGGTTCAAGGGATTCAAGGACTGGGGATTTTTCCCGTGGCTCGCGCAGCGGCTGATGCAGCACCGGCTTGCCGTGTGCCGCTTCAACATGTCGCGCTGCGGCATCGGCGAGGATCCGGAGTCGTTCGACCGGCTCGATCTCTTCGAAGGCGACACGTATTCGATCGAGCTCGCGGACTTGCGTCGCGCGGTCTCGATCGCGCAGCGGGAGTACCCGTCGCTGCCGACCTTCCTCCTCGGCCATTCCCGCGGCGGCGGCATCGCGCTCCTCGGCGCGTCCGACGTGCCGCGGCTGAAAGGCGTCGTGGCGTGGAGCCCGATCTCGCGCGTCGACCGCTGGGATGACGCGACGAAACGCGAGTGGCGCGAGCGCGGCTTCATGGAAGTGATGAACGCGCGGACGAAGCAGATGATGCGGACGTCGGTCGCCGCGCTCGATGACGTCGAGAGCAATCGCGAGCGCCTGGACATCCTCGGCGCCGCCGAGGGTTTGCGCGTGCCGCTGCTCGTCGTGCACGGCAAGCGCGACGACAGCGTGCCGTTCGACGAGGGACAGGCCATTGCAGAGCGCGCATCGGACGCGTCGCTCCTGCTCATCGACCGCGCCGGACACACCTTCAATGCCATCCACCCTCTGGTGCACGTCCCGTTCGAGCTGCTCCTGGCAGCCGAGGTCAGCGCGCATTTTGTGAACGCGCACATTTAATTCGCGCTACAATCCGTCCGGGTTCATATCCATAAATCGGGAAAACTGTCATGGAGCTCATCGGGCGCCGGTTCGGACACATCCGTGTCACTGAAGTTGTCGGTCAGGGCGGGATGGGGGACGTTTATGGCGGTTATGACGAGACGCTCGAGCGCAAAGTCGCGCTGAAAGTCCTCAATGCCGACCAGCGTCTCGACGACGAGGCGCGCGACCGTTTGCTGCGCGAGGCCCGCGCGCTTTCGAAGCTCGAGCACCCGAACATCTGCCGCATTCACGATTACATCGAGTCGGGCGACGTCGACCTGCTCGTCCTCGAATACATCGACGGCCGCACGCTATACGACTTACAGAACGAGAAGATGTCTCGCAGTGAAAAACTGCGCATTGCCATCGCCATTGCGGAAGTGCTCGTCACCGCGCACCGCGGCGGCATCCTCCATCGCGACCTCAAGCCAGAAAACGTGATGCTGACGAGGTCGGGCGAGGTCAAAGTGCTCGACTTCGGACTCGCGCGATGGCTGCAGCGGGGAAGGACGCGCTCGTCCGGTCGAATGGTCGCGCGACTGCAGGTCGTGCCCGGCGGCGCCGCGGCGGAGCGCAGTGGCGACGAGACGATGGCATTGGAGAGCGAACACGCTCCGCCGATCTCATCGCGGCGCGATCCGTTCGACACGGCAGTCGGCATTACGCTCGGTACGCCCTTGTACATGAGTCCCGAACAGGCGCGCGGCGAGACGCTCACGCCTGCGAGTGACATGTTTTCGTTCGGGCTTCTGCTGCAGACGCTGTTCACCGGCAAGGACCCGCATCCGATCGACGTCACGGCCCGCGAGGCCATTCTGCGCGTCGCGCGCGGCGAAACGCTGCCGGTCGAAGGTGCGCCCGGCGACATTACGGCGCTCATTCATCGTCTGAAGCAATTCGCTCCTGCCGACCGTCCAACCGCAATCGAAACGCTCGAGAAACTGCAATATCTCGACGAAAAGCCGCAGCGTATTGCGCGCCGCAGCATTGCCGCGACGATCTCGATCATCCTTCT
>DATELS010000454.1:0-6551 GCA_035276365.1 Thermoanaerobaculia bacterium | reverse complement strand
GACGCGCGCGTCGGGCGACGTCAGCGCGGCGCGCGTGTAGCCCGCGTCCTCGATGGCCGCCCACGCGGTCTCGAGGAACAGCCGCTCCTGCGGGTCCATCGCCTCCGCCTCGCTGGGCGCGATGTTGAAGAAGAGCGGATCGAAGCGGTCGATGTCGTCGAGGAAGCCGCCCCAGCGGCTCGCGTACTGCTGCGCTCTCCAGCGCCTCGGCGGAATCTCGCGGATGCCGCTGCGGCCGTCGCGGAGGAGCGACCAGAAGGAGTCGAGGTCGGGCGCGAGCGGATAGCGGCCGCTGACGCCGATGATGGCGACGTCGTCGTCGCTGTGCGTGATCGGCGCGCGCTCGCGTTCGACGACTTCGACACGCGGCGCGAAATGCGCGGCGAGCGACTCGAGCGTGTTGCGCTCGAAGAGCAGTGTCGACGGGATGCGTCCGAACTCGTGTTCGATGCGCTTGTTGAGATCGAGGACGGCCAGCGAGTCGACGCCGTAGCGATCGAACGTCGCGCGCGGGTCGATCTGATCGGCGCGCAGGCTGAGGCTCTCCGCGAAGATCGTGCGGAGACGCGCGAGCGTGTCGTTCGAAGAAACGCCGAGGCGTTTCATGAGGCGCGGCTCGCCCTTCACGTAAATGAGTTGGCGGAGGTCGGAGGCGAGGAAGCGCTCCAGCGCGTCGAGCGCCTCGTCGACACCGATCGGCAATCCGCCCGCGCGCGCGATGTGCGCGCGAACGTCGCCCGACGCCGCGCCGGTCGCGCCCCAGTCGCCCCAGTTCACGACCTTCGCGCGATCGTGACCGAGGGCGATGGCATCCTGCGCGGCGCTGGCGGCGGCGTAGTTGCTCTGACCGGCGTTGCCGAGGAAGGACTGAGCGGAGGAGAAGAAGAGGAGGAAGTCGAGGTCGAGACCGGCGACGGCGTCGCACAGCGCGCGGCTTCCTTCGACCTTCGGCGAGAGGACGCTGCGCAAGAGCTCTTCGTCCATACGATCGATGGTGCGATCGGCGAGGACGAGCGCGGAGTGAATGACACCGTGCAGCGCGCCATGACGCGCGATGGTGGCGCGGACGGCGTCGCGAATCTCCGCGGGGTTGGTGATGTCGGCGCGGAGGTAGTCGTCTTCGAGCAAGGCGCGGCGGCCGATGCGCACGACGCGCGCGTCGTAGCGCTCGCGGAGATAGCGCGTGAGGTGCTCGCCGACGGCGCCGAGTCCGCCGGCGATGAGATAGACGCCGTTGCGTCGGAAGCGCGAGGGCGCCTGCGGCAGCGTCATCGGCTCTGCGACGAGGATGTGGCGCGCGCCGTTCCGATACGTGACTGGGGCGCCATCGGGCTCGCCCGGTTCGTCGAGGAGATGACGCGCATCGCCTTCGAAATCGGCGACGACGACGACGCGCCAGTCGTGGCGTTCTTTCGCGAGCGAGCGTGCGAAGCCGTGCACCGCAGCGTCGCTGGTGGCGACGACGAGGCGGATGTCGCGCCACTCGCGGCGGGACATCTCGCGCACGCAACGGAAGAAGGCGACGACGTCGGGGGTGAAAAAGTAGATGTCGTCGGGTGCCACGTCTGGGTAGGCGTCGATGACGAGTGTGTCGTACGCGGAGCGGAGCGCGTCGGGCGCAAGGCCGAAGACGACTGCGCGTTTGCCGCGCGGCGCTGTTGTTGTTGCGGGCGAAGGAACCCAACGCGGCACGTACGCATGCGAATCGGTGCGCGGCTGCGCGGCGGGGCGGAACGCGAGGTCGCGGAAGCGCGCGAGCAGCGCGCCGTCCGCGTCGCGGAGATCGAGGTCGTAGCGCGTCGCCGCACGGCGCCGCACGTGCGCGAACACGCGGCCGCGCAGCGGCGCGAAGACCTCGAGCTCGTCGAGCGCGAACGGCATGAGCGGCGCAAAGTCGTCGAGCGTCAGTCCGGCCAGCGCCTGGAACGCGCCATCGACCGCGGCGGCGGGCAAGAGCGCCTTCGCGTCGCACGCGATTTCGCCGAGCGCCTCGTCGTTGCTCACGGAGAGTGCGACGAGCGTGCGGAACGACGGACCGTGCTCGATCCCCGACTCGCGCAGCTTCGCGTAAATCGCGTCGGGCGCGATCACTCGCGTGCAGCGCGCGCGAATCGCGTCGAGGCTCGTGCGATCGGGCGTGGTCGCGCAGCGCGCGATCGCGCCGCTCGCGTGAACCTCACCGCCGCTGCGAATCTCGAAGCGATCGCCGGCGATCACCTTTTCGACGTCAGCGCGACTCGTGACGACGAGTGGCTTGTGCCACGCGACGCCGCTCAGCTTGCACGGCGCCTCCGCGGCGATCATCTCCAGAACCGCGGCGCCGGGGAGAATCTCCTGGTCAAAGACTTTGTGGTCGTTCGCCTTCACCGGCCAATAGCGATCGCGCGCGAACGGATAGAGCGGCAGCGCGATGCGTCGCCCGCGCGCGGGCGGAACGGAAGGAGGCGCGGCGTCGAACTGCTGCCGATCGAGACGATCGATCAGCTCGTCCGTCGATGACACAGCAAGCGCGACGCGACGTTCGAGCGTCGCGCGATGCTGCAGCGTGAACGCGACATCCGCGAGCGCCGGCCGCTCGCGTCGCAGCCACGATGCGAGCTCGCTCACGCGTCGCTGCAACGCCTCTTCATCGCGCGCGGAGATCGGGATCAGTTGCAGGCGATCCGCTTCCGGTTCGACATCGGCGCGCGGCGGCTCCTCGATCACGATGTGGCAGTTCGAGCCGTTGAAGCCAAAGCCGCTGATCGCGGCGCGGCGCGGGCCGTCGCTCTCCCACGGACGCAACTCGCGATTGACGAAGAACGGACTGCGCTCGAAGTCGATCCGCGGATTCGGCTCGGCGAAGCCGAGCGATGGCGGGAGCGCGCGGTGCCGCAGCGCCATCAGGATCTTGATGACCGAGGCGATGCCGGCGGCGAGCGTGGCGTGGCCGATGTTCGTCTTCACCGAGCCGATCGCGCAGAAGTTGCGGCGCGTCGTGTGCGCGCGGAACGCGTCCGTCAGCGCCTGCATCTCCACCGGGTCGCCGAGGGCCGTGCCGGTGCCGTGGGTCTCGACGTATTGGATCGAGTCGGGATGGACGCGGCGATAGACCTCGAGCTCGACGTCGCGCTGCGATGTGGCACTCGGCGCGGTGATGCCGTTCGTGCGGCCGTCCTGATTGATCGCAGACGCGCGGATCACGCCGTGAATCGTGTCGCCGTCGCGCAGCGCGTCCGCGTGGCGCTTGAGCAGCACCGCGCCGGCGCCCTCGCCCGGCACGAAGCCGTTCGCGCGCGCGTCGAAGGCGCGGCACTCGCCGGTCGGCGAGAGCATGCCCATGCTGCTCGCGTGGATGAAAAAGTCCGGCGTCGTTGCGACGTACACGCCCCCGGCGAGCATCAGGTCGGCGTCGCCGGCGAGGATCGCGCGACACGCGAGATGCACCGCGGTCAGCGACGATGCGCACGCGGCGTTGATCGAGAGCGTCGGTCCCTTGAGATCGAGAAAGTACGCGATGCGCGACGCGAGCACCGCGCTGTCGTTGCCGGTCAGCCACTGCGCGCCGCGCGACTCGCCCGCCGATTCGAGGAGACGGCGATAGTCCCCGTCGACCGCGCCCGCGAAGACGCCGCAGCGCGTGCCGGCGAGGGTCGACGGCGCGTAGCCGCCGTCTTCGAGCGCGCGCCAGCACTCCATGAGGAAGAGGCGCTGCTGCGGGTCCATGAGGCGCGCCTCGCTGCCGGAGATGTTGAAGAAGAGCGGATCGAACGCGTCGACGTCGTCGAGGAAACCGCCCCAGCGACACGCGCTCGCGTCGGCGCGCCAGCGTTCGGGCGGGACTTCGCGGATCGAGCAGATGCCGTTCGCGAGATTGCGCCAGTACTCGTCGCTGTTCGCGGCGCCGGGGAAGCGGCCGGAGAAGCCGATGATGGCGACGGAATCATCATCATCGGGACGGCGGCGGGACGTCGCCGTGCCAGCCGGCGCGGACGCCGGCGGTCCGAGCGGGGCGAGATGGCTCGCGAGTTTGCGGACGCTGGGGTAGTCGAAGATGGCGGTGGCGCGGATGTCGACGCCGAGTGCTTTGCGGACGCGCTCGATCATCTCGATGCCGAGGATCGAGTCCATGCCGTAGTCGGCGAAGGGAGTCTCGCGCGGGACGTCGTCGACGCGCATTTCCAGGACTTCGGCGACGCAGCGCGCGATGACCGGCTCGACTTCGATGTCGACGTTCTGCGCGGTTTGCGCGACGAAGACTCGTTGCCCGAGGCCCTCCTCTTCCGCGTTGCGATCGGAGGAGACGACGACCGCGCCGATCTCTTCGGCCAGCAAACGTCGCCAAGTGTCGGCGCCGAGGAGCGGGGAATGCGGGAGGCGGTGCTCGACGTCGTCGAACAGCCACCAGCCGTCGAGCAGGCCGAACGTCGCGGTGAGCACGTCCTGCACGTCGGTCGCTTCATTGAGAATGAGCGCGCCGCCCGGGCGAAGGAGCTCGCGCAGATTGCGCAGCGAGCGGCGGATGTCGCGCGTCGCGTGCACGACGTTCGCCGCGATGACGACGTCGTACGCGCCGGACGCAAAGCCCTGCTCGCGCGCGTCGCGTTCGAGGTCGAGGACCGCCGGCTCGACGCCATCCGGCGCGTTCTTGAGAAACGCGCGCGAGAGGTCGGTGAAGGTGTAGCGGAAGTGTCCGGCGAACGGCGCGAGCGCGTCGAGGATGAATCGCGTGGTGGCGCCGGTGCCGGCACCGGCTTCGAGGATCGCGATCGGCGCGTCGTCGCGGAGATGCGCGCTCACGTACGCGCGCACCGCCTCCGCGGTCGCACGCTGGAAGTAGTCGGCGACGGCCTGTCCGCGATACACGCCCTCGACCATCTCCATCGAGCCGCCGGGCAGCATCACTTCCGCCGCCGAGCGCTCGCCAGTGAGGACTTCCGCGTAACGCGGCAGGACGGCGTCGAGCATGCGCACCCACGGATCGAGATCGCGATCGTGCGGAAGCGGCGCATCGTTCTCTTCGAACGCGCCGGTGGCGTTCAAGAGGCGCGCGTATTTCGGGAGGACGCGCGCGCGATCGACTCCGCGCAGTGCGCGCGCGACGCGTCCGCGCACGTACGCCGCGAACTCGGGCGTGCGGGCGGGCTCGCGCGGCGGGACGCCGTCGCGCACGACGGGCGAGCGGTCGGCGATGGCGATCTGCGGTTCGTCGCTCGCGATCGCGCGCGAGAGCGCGTCGATGGCGGCGGCGGGATCGAGCAGGCGATGTCCCATCGACTCGATGTGCTTCTGCATCGTCTCCGAGGACAACGGCCCGCCGCGCCAGTAGCCGAGGTTGACGGTGCGGATGGGGAACGGGGCGCGGGCGGAGCGGGCGAAGGCGTCGACGTACGCGGACGCCGCGGCGTACGCGCCCTGGCGCGCGTCGGTGGTGAAGGACTGGATCGAGGAGACGACGAGGAAGAAGTCGAGCGGCTGATGTTCGACGGCGCGCAGCAGATTCTCGACGCCGCCCGCTTTCGGCAGGAACACTTCGTCGAACGCGTCGGCGCTCAGTTCATCGATGGACAGTGTGCGCAGCACGAGCGCGGCGTGGATGACGCCGTGCAGCGGGCCGCATGCGGCAATCGCGGCGTCGAGATCGCGCGTGACGTCAGCGCAGACATACGTGGCCTCGCCTCCCGCGGCGCGCACGCGCTCGATGCGCGCGCGGATGTCGTCGTCGATGGGGCGGCGTCCGAGCCAGGTGATCCGCGCGTGATGGCGCGACGCGAGATGCAGCGACAGATCGAAGCCGATCGTGCCGGCGCCGCCGGCGATGAGGTACGAGCCGCCGTCGCGGAAGGGTGTCGCGGATGACGCGATCGAGATCGGCTCGAGCTGCGCCTCCGGCGCGAGGACGGTGATGCCCGGCAACTCGCGCGATGCGGCGCGCGCGAACGCGGCCTGCGCGGCGACGTACGGGCCGGTGCCGTTCGCGAACACGGTGAGGCGCTCGGGACGCGATTGCAGCTTCTCGCGCAGCGCGTGCAGGCTGGCCTCGTCCTCGCGGGCGATGAACGCGCCATCGGGCGCGATCGCGGCGCTCTCGCGCAGCACCACCCGGAACATCGGCGCCACTGCCGCCGCCTCGGACAACGCGATGTTGCGGAAGCGCACGATCACGCGCCCGCGCTCATCGGTGAGGATCAGTCGATAGTTGCGCGCGTCGATGCGCTCCGCGCGCGCGACGGTTCGATCGCCCGCGTGATCGAAGATCTCGATCCCCTCGGCCTCGAACGCGAGCAGCACGCGCGAGCGATCGGTGAGCTTGGCCACCTCCCCCATCGCGCGTTCGAGAAACTCCGTCATCGCGAACGGAGTCGACGAAACAGCGCGTGCGGACGGCGCGAGCGTGCCGCGCGCATGCGTGCCGCGCTCGCTCGTGACGGTGAAGTCGTCGCCGCGGAATGTGACCGTCAGCTCGGGCGGCGGACCGTCGATCACCAGCGGCTGCGGCCAGGCGATGCGCGCGACGTCGAAGGCGACGCCGGGACGCGCCTGCATCGCCGCGTTCAGCACGATGTCGAGGA
>DATELS010000453.1:0-10877 GCA_035276365.1 Thermoanaerobaculia bacterium | reverse complement strand
TCGTGACGACGTTCGCGGGCACGATGGGCGTCGCGGGACACGGCGACGGCGTGCCCGGCTTTCTCTACACGCCGAGCGGCATCACCGCGGACGGTACAGGCAATCTGTACGTGAGCGACTCCGGCGATCACTCCATCCGCTCCATCACCAGCGGCGGCTCCCTCGGCAACGTCGCCGGCTTCGCGTTCTATCCCGGACCGACGGACGGCACGGGCAGCATCGCGCGCTTCACGAGTCCCGCGGGCATCGCGGCGTTCGGCAGCAGCACGCTCTTCGTCGCCGACACGGGCAATCACACGGTGCGCAAGATCGCGCTGAGCGGCGGCGGCAACGTGGTCTCGACGCTGGCTGGACTCGCGAACGCATCGGGCACGACGAACGACACCGGCAGCGCCGCGCGCTTCAACGCGCCGGGCGGGATCTCGTACTACCCGGGCATCGGCGTGCAGGCGTACGTCGCGGACACGGGCAACAACGCGATCCGCAAGATCGCACCGGGCGGCGTCGTCACGCTCCTCGCCGGCAGCACGTACGGCTACGCCAATGGACTCGGCGCCGCTGCGCAGTTCCGCAGTCCGCAGGGTCTGGTGTTGAATCCATTCGACCTCTCGGCGTACGTCGCCGACACGGGCAATCACTGCATCCGCTTCGTCGACTCGTCGGGCAACGTGTCGCTGTACGCGGGACAAGCAACAGCATCCGGCAACGCGAACGGCGATCGCCTCACAACCGCGAGCTTCAACTCGCCGCGCGCCGTCGCGCTCAACGCACTCGGCAACACGCTGTACGTCGCCGACACGGGCAACTTCCTCGTGCGCAAGATCAACTTGAGCACGGGCGCGGTGTCGACACTCGCGGGCTCGGGCGCGTTCGGCTCGACGAATGCGAATGGCACGTCGGCGAGCTTCGGCGTGATCACGGGACTCATGGTCGACTCGAGCGACAACGTGTACGTCGCGGAGTCGGTGACGTACACGATCCGCAAGATCACGGCGAGCGGCGACGTGACGACGCTCGCCGGCGCATGCTGCGGACTGCCGGTCGATGGCACGGGCACCGACGTGCGCTTCGGCTATCCCGGTCCGACCGCGATCTCCGGCGGCGCGTATCAGAACACGGCGATCGTCGCCGATCCGACGGCGCACCTCTTCCGCACGATCACGCTCGACGCGGGCGTCGTCACCACCGCCGGCGGCCGCGCCAGCGTCAACGGCACCTCGGACGGCACGGGCACGTTCGCGCGACTCAACGGCGCGTCCGCGCTGTCGTACAACGGCTCGGTCATGATGTTCGTCGAAGGCAACTCGATTCGCTACGGCGGACCGGAGCTCTCCGACCGCGCGGTGATCGACTCGTCGTACGGCAAGGTCGGGAACGTGCGGCAACTCGATGTGTCGCCGTCGACCGCGACGTCGTGGGAGTGGAGCATCATCCGCAAACCGTCCGGCTCGACCGCGGCGCTCTCCGCGACGAACGTGCGCAACCCGACGTTCACGCCCGACGTGCCCGATCTCTTCGTCTTCCGCTGCAAGGCGACCGGCGCGAACGGCACGAGCATCAGCACGGTGTCGCTGCAGGGCAACGGTCCGGCGACGTCGTTCTTCCTCAGCTATCCCGGCCCGCTGAACGCGGGCACGCCGCAGTCGGTGCCGGTGTACGCGCGCGACGCGTACGGCAACATCGCGGACGGCTACACGGGCACGGTGCACTTCACGTCGAGCGACGACATGGCGACGCTGCCGTCCGACTACACGTTCACGACCGGCGATCACGGTGTGCACAGCCTGAGCTTCACATTCCGCCACTCGGGCGGGCAGAGCGCGACGGCGACGGATACGGTCACCGGCTCGATCACCGGCACGGGCTACTTCTTCGTGAATCCCGGCAACGCAACGTCCTACACGGTGACGATGACGTCGCCGGTCGGCTCCGGCAATCCGAACGACGTCACGGTGACCGCGAAAGACGCTTTCGGCAACACGGCGACCAATTACACCGGCACGGCGCACTTCACGAGCTCGGACGGCGCCGCCACGCTCCCCTCGAACTACGCCTTCTCCGCCTTCGACCTCGGCACTCACACCTTCTCCGGCGGCGTGACATTGCGCACGGGCGGCCTGCAGAGCGTGACGGCGACCGACACGGTGACGGCGTCGATCAACGGCAGCGTGAATGTGACGGTCGGTCCGCCGACGCCGACGTCGTTCACCGCGAACGGCTCGGCGTCGAATGTGTTCCTCGCCTGGAACCCGTCCTCGGGCGCCGATCACTACGACATCTATCGAGCGTCGCCGACGTCCCCCGGCTACACGTTCCTGATCTCGACCTTCGACTCGTTCTACACCGACGCCGCGGTGACGGCGGACAAGGTGTACGCGTACAAAGTGGTCGCGGTCGACGCGAGCGCGAACCCGTCGCCGCCGTCGTCACCGGACACGGCGACGACGTTCGTGTTCACGGACGATCCGCTCGTCGCGGGCACGACACCGGTGAAGCTCGTGCACCTCACGCAACTGCGCTCCGCGGTCGACTCGCTCCGCGCCTGCGCAGGACTGACCGCGATGTCGTACACGGACCCGACGCTCACGACGAGCACGGGGATCAAGGCGGTGCACATCACGCAGCTCCGCACCGCCCTCACCGACGCCCGCGCCCTCCTCGGCCTCTCCTCGATCACGTTCACCGACACGTCGCTCGTCGCGGGAACGACGAGCGTGCGGAAGTTGCACGTGAGCGATTTGCGGACGGGGGTGAAGTAGCTACATGAAACTCTTCGGCCGGTCATCCAGCCTCGTCGCGAGATCGATCATCGCGGCGAGGTAGATCGGCTCCCCCGCGCGGAAGTCGATCGGACGCTTGAGCGCCGACGCGCGGATGATGATCTGTCCCTGATCGGCATCGACGAACAGCTCGTCGATCGTGCGCACCGGCGCCTCCGCGCGGCGATCGCCTTCGAGGATGACGCGCTTGTTCGTGACGACGATGTTCGGCGTCGCCGAATCCGACGTGCGCACCTGCGCGGTGTACATGCAGTACTCGTTCATGCCCAGCGGTGTCGTCGACTCGCAGCGCGGCGCGTTGCGATGATCGATTCCTCTCAACCGAATGAACTGCGCCTCGGACGACGTGTCGATCGGCACTTCATCGTCCTGGATGCCGAAGCCTTTCTGGATCGCGCGCACCAAGCCCGTTTGCGTCGCGCCGAGGCGATCGTCGGCCAGGAGATGCCAGAGGATCGTCGAGTAGATCGCGTGCTTCACGCCGCGCGCGTCTTCGTTGATCAAGCCCGCGGACGCGCTGGCGCGATCCATCAGCGCTGCGACTTCCGCCGCGCGCTCCGGTCCGACCTTCGCCAGCGTCGAGAATCCGACGTGCAGCACGGTGCCGATCGCGGTGTCCGCCCACACGGCGTACGGGAGATCGAGCTTCTCGTTCTCGCGCAGCACTTCGGCGAGCGTCGCGTCGTTCGGATCGTCGCGCAGACGTTCGAGCGCACCGGCGAAGGCGCCGAGGAGCTCCGCGCGGCGCTTCTCCGCCTCTTCGCGCTCCTTGCGGTTCTGCTCTTCGCGCTGCCGGACGATGCGGCGCTTCTGCGCGGTGATGAACAAGGGAATGCCGATGAGGATCAGACCGAGAATGACGACGACCCAGCCTTGCCCACCTTTGTTCATCACGACGGCGAAACCGAAGAGAAGAAAGAGCGCACCGAGGACCATCATGCCGAGCATGCCCCAGCCGCGCGGCGTGCCGTCGTGGAAGGACGACCAGAATGGCGTCGCGGCGACGGTGCGCGCGGGCGGAAGGGCCGGACTGCGGATCGCGCGCAAGTCGGCGGAGTAGAAGATCTCCGGCCGGTGTCGCGTGAACTCGCCGCCGGGCGAGGTGCTGAGCTCGGGAGTGTCGTCGATGGAGCTCAGCTCACGACGGCGGCTCACGGCGAAACGAAACAGGGAGTTGCCGAGGGACTTCTGTACTGTAAAGCTCATGCCGCGCTCAGCAGGGTGCGGACTTCATGCCTAATCGCGAAGGAACCGCACAACCTCGTTCTGCACGTCGGCCGCGGGCAGCGTCTCGTGCGCTCCCTTCTCGATGATGAGGTGCCGGCTCTTCGTGAAGTGCCGGCGAATGCGATCCGTCTGCGCGATCGGCGCGTTGGGATCGAGCGTTCCGGTGATGAAGAGCGACGGCACAGTGATCTTGCCGATCGCCGGCGGCCGACCGGCGCCGCCGAGCGCGGCGCAGATCTCCGGATCCCACTGCAGGTTGACGTTGCGCATGACGGCGCTCGCGGCCTCGCGACGCGTGTCGTCGAGCCGCACCGGCGTCCAGCCGCTCTTGCAGTCGACGGCGAGTGTCATGAGATTGAACGACTTGCCGAGGGAGTCGAGGACTTGATGCAGACGTTTTTCGAGAACGGAGAAGTCGCCGCTGTCGACTGCCTTCACGAACGCGGGGATGTTCGGAATGGCTCGTCCCTCGGGCAAGTCGCCGCGGAGAAGCGTGAGCAGTCCGATGCCTCCGACAGTCAGTGATCCGAGGTGGATCGGCTCGCGATCGAGACGCGCGACGATTTTCTCGACGTCGTCTTTCACGCCGATGGCGTCGAGCTGCTGATCCCACACGCGCGGCGACTTGAGGAGCGTGCCCGGCGCGCGCGTGCTCGCGAAGACGATGCGCTGCACCGACGCCGGCCAGCGCCGCACGATCTCGAACGCAACCTCGGAACCATAGCTGAAGGCGAGAAGGTTGACTTTCCGTGCACCCGCCGCGCGACGCACCGCATCGACATCCGCCGCGATCTCCGCGGTGCTGTAGCCACTGAGATCGAGCCCGCTCGCGCGCCAGAGCTTCGCGCAACGCGTGACGCGTCGCAGCAGCGCCTGTCGCATGCGCTCATCCGAGGAGAACGTGTCGTTTGCGATCTCTTCGGCGGGACACGTGAGGTTGGGCACCGACATCCCGCTCCCGCGCTGATCGACGAGCAACACATCGCCCACCGTGCGCAGTCGCTCGAAGAGGTCGAAGTACACCGGGACGCGCGCCAGCGCCGTCGCCGGAATCCCGGGACCACCGGAGAGGAAGATCGTGGGCGTCTTTCCCGTCCCTCTCAACCGCACGACCGCGATGCGAATCCACCGCGAGTCCGCCGCCCGCCGATTCTCCCGCACCGCGATCATGCGCGTCTCCCCCGCCGCCTCCCGCCCATCAAACGCGCGCAACACGAACGGCTCCCACAGCTCCTCGCCCACCGCGCGAAGGGAGAGGACGAGGAGAAGCGCAGGCCACAGTCGTCGCATGCGGCAGATTACGCAGGGGCGGGAGGGGCGGTTGCGCGCTGCACTCGACGCGTGATCGGAATGCCGGTAGTGTGGCCGCGATGCTGTCGGCTGAAGATATCCGACGCGCGTTTGACGCATTGTCATCGGAACTGGCGACCGAACGAGAACCGGCCGAAATTCTCGTCGCGGGCGGCGCGGCACTGGTTCTCCTTTTCGACGCGCGCGAAACGACCAAGGACGTCGACGCATACTTTGTCAAACCCGATGCGTCGACAGTGCGGAACGCTGCCGGCCGCGTCGCCGAGAACCTGGGGCTGCCGAACGACTGGTTGAATGATTCCGCAAAGGGCTACTTCGAGGGACTGACGCGAGGCGATGTGCTTCATGAGTCGCCCTCGCTGATCGTCCGTTCCGTCTCCATCCCTCAACTGCTGGCGATGAAACTGGCGGCTTGGCGCGATGCCATCGATCGATCCGACGCCGGTCTGCTGCTGCGCGCTCTTCCTGGCACTCAGTCTGAAGTCTGGCAATGCATCGAACCGCATATCCCGCCACAACATCGCGACAAAGCGTCGTATGCTTTCGAAGACCTGTGGGAGACGACTCATGATTCTCGATGATCTCGTGCGCTCCGTCGTCACTGGCGACTTGCTCGCTGCGCGTCAATGGATCGCTGACGCGCGTCGCGAGCGATTCGATTGGTCGGCTTGCCCACAACCCGATGGCTCGAGCGACCTGGAACTGGCCATCGGGGCCGGGTTGGTAGAGTTGCTGGCGCAACGCGACGGCATCGAGCCGCCCTCATGGGCGAAGGAGATCGGACCGCACGAAGACCTCGTCATTCTCGATCCGGGTCTCGACAAGATGCCCCGATCGTTCACTCGTGCTAAAGAATCCGGACCGGAGCCGCTCCGGAAACGCAATCTGATCGCGCTCCCCGATTTCCTCGACGTGGCCTGATTTCTCCTATGCGCCGCCTGCTTCTTCTCCTCCTCCTCACCGCGAGCGCGTTCGCGCAGGCGCCCACCGGCACCCAGCAGAAGATGCGCGAGGCGCAGCAGGCGTTTGGGGCGGGGGACTGTCCGCGGGCGCTCGCGGCGTTGCGCGAAGTCATCGCCGCGGAGCCGCAGAATTACGCGGCGCATCTGCTCACCGCGCATTGTCAACTGCGGCAGAACGACTATGCCGCGGCGATCGTTGAATTCCGGCGCGCGGTGGAAATCAGACCCGATGCGCCTCCGGGCCGCCTCGGACTCATTCAGGCGTACGTATTCGCGGGCGATCGCGCCAATCGCGACAAGGAAATCGCAAAACTCCGCGAGTCCATCAGCGCGGGCAAGATTCCGCGGACCGTGCGGTTCGTGCGCGAGCAGTTCAATGCCGGCGACAAGCGCGTCATCGTCAATGAATATCCGTACATCACGCTCCTGCGCTCGCGCTATTTGTTCGAAGTCCCCGACGCTAAGCAGAACTTCCAGCTCGTCTTGCGGGACGACGAGTTCACGCTGCTCGCGAACGACAAAGCCGTCCGCGTTTACGGGCGCGGCGAGCCCTCTTATGAGCAGGTCGTCAAAGACGTCAAGACCGTGCTCAATGGACAGAAGCTCAATACCGGCGACTATGCGCTCGCACAGAAGCCCGCGGTCATCGAGCCATTCCCCATTACAGTGAACGATTCCTCCGATCCGCGTCTGTCCTTACAGCCCGGCCACGTCGCGATCGAATACATCGCCCACTCCTGCTTTCGCATTCACACCGCGAAAGGCACGCGCATCCTCATCGATCCTTATGCGAGCCGCCTGTGGCTCGGCTACGACTTCCCGTCCAAGCTCGCCGCGGACGCCATCCTCATTACGCATCCCCACTATGACCACGACGCCGACGTCCTCCTCGGCAACAATCCCGCGCCCTGGGAACCCAACGTCCGCGCGATGCGCGATCCCGGCACGTACAGAATCATCGACGTGGCGATGACCGGCATTCGCGGCAAACACGCCGATCCGTGGGGCAAGGAATTCGGACAGACGAACACCATCTGGCTGATGGACATCGACGGCCTGCGCATCGCCCACCTCGGCGACAACGGTCCGCTCACCGACAACAACGTGAAAGAGCTCGGCCGCGTCGACATCCTCATGATGCCCATCGACGCCAAAGGACACATCCTCAAAGACGCGGAGGTGCAGGCCATCCGCACGGCGCTGCATCCGCGCATTGTGATTCCGATGCACTATCGCCTGCCGGACCTCGAGTCGCCCGACAGCCCGGAAGGACTGGGCGACATCGATCCCTGGCTTGCCACGCAGCCGAACGTCGTCCGGCTCGACACCAACCTCGCCACCTTCAGCGCCGCGACGCTCCTCCCCGCTCAGTCGATCGTCGTCTTCCCTCACTCGCCGAAAGTCTCGGCCCCGCGACCTTAGCGCTACAATCGCGCGAAGTCCGCAAACGTTTATGAACCTGAGGCCAGGCGACAAAGTCGGCCGCTACGAGATCGCGTCGTTCATCGGCGCGGGTGGCATGGGCCAGGTCTACCGCGCGCGCGACGTGCAGCTCGGCCGCGAAGTCGCGGTCAAGCTCCTCCCCACCGCCTCCGCGGGCAGCCCCGCCGTCGTCGAGCGCTTCCACAACGAAGCCCGCGCCCTCGGACTCCTCACGCATCAGAACCTCGTCACCGTCTTCGACTTCGGCACGTACGGCGACTCGTTCTACATCGTCCTCGAGCTCCTCGAAGGCCACACGCTGCGCGAGCGCATGCCCGCGGGCGTGCGCATGTCGCAGCGCCGCGCGATCCAATGGGCGCTCGAGATCGTGCGCGGCATGGCCGCGGCGCACGACCGCGGAATCATTCATCGCGACTTGAAGCCGGAGAACATCTTCATCACGCGCGACGGGCGCGTGAAGATCCTCGACTTCGGACTGGCGAAAATGAATCCCGAGCTCGACGCGCTCGGCATGGCCGACGATGCGCAGACCGTCGTCGGCGTCTCCACTCCGGGCATGGTGCTCGGCACTGTCGGCTACATCTCGCCCGAGCAGTTGCGCGGCGAGAAAGTCGACCATCGCGCGGACATCTTCGCGTTCGGCGCGATCCTCTACGAGATGCTCGCCGGACAGCGCGCGTTTCGCGGCACGACCGCCGCCGATGTGCTGAGCAGCGTGCTAAAAGACGATCCCGTCGACCTGCGCGAGCTCGGCGTCGTCGTGCTCCCCGGCCTCGATCTCATCATCCATCGCTGCCTCGAGAAGCAGCCGCAGAATCGCTTCCAAAGCGCGCACGACCTCGCCCTCGCGCTCGAAGCTCTGGGCAGCTCGACCGACAGTCTGACGCTCCCCTTCTTCACGACGCTGCGGTCGACCGCGAAGCGATTTCGCCGCGCGGCCGCGATCGCCGCACTCGTCGTCGCCGCCGCGATTCTCGGCGCGCTGACGTGGAGTCGCGCGGAGCCGAACGCGCCGCCGCAGTATCGCCAGCTCACGTTCCGCCGCGGCGACATCTCCGCCGCGCGCTTCACGTCGGACGGCGCGATCGCGTACTCGGCGTCATGGGAAGGCAACGGCTATCAGCTCTACGCCGGCCGTACCGATTCCGTCGACGCGCGCGCCCTCGGCATCAACTGTCGCGAGCTGCTCTCGGTGAGCCACAACGGAATGCTCGCGCTGCTCGTGCGCACGGATCAAGTCGCGGGCACGCTGGCCACGGTCTCGCTCGCGGGCGGCGCGCCGCGCGAGATCGTCGATCGCGTCGTCGCCGCGGACTGGTCGCCGGACGGCGCCCAACTCGCGGTCGCGCGGCGCGTCGACGGCGGCTATCAAATCGAATATCCGATCGGCAAAGTCGTCTATCGCGGCGCGACACGCATCCGCGATCTGCGCGTCTCGCCCGACGGCACACACATCGCCTTCCGCCGCCGCGAAGCGCGCCTCGGCAAGTCGTTCGCGCTGTTCGTCACCGATGTCGCGGGCACGAGCGCGAAGAAGCTCGGCGAATGGACGAACGCGCGCGGCCTCGCGTGGCTGAGCGCGAGCGAAGTCGCGTTCGCGACCGGCAGCAGCGGCTCGACGGATCTGCTCGCGGTGACGTTGCGCGGCAAGTCACGACTCCTCGCGCGCTTCGACGGACTCGTGAAGCTGCACGACGTGACGAAGGACGGACACATCCTGCTGACGCGCGACGACTATCGCGAAGGCATCATGGCGCGCGCGCCGGACGCGGAGCGCGAGCGCGATCTGTCGTGGTTCGACGGCTCGGGCACCTCGGACATCTCGCCCGATGGTCGCTTATTGCTGATGAGCGAATTCGGCGAAGCCGGTGGTCCGCGCTACGCGGTGTACGTGCGTCCGACCTCCGGCGAGCCCGCCGTGAAACTCGGCGACGGCTACGGCGTCTCGCTCTCGCCCGACGGCAAGTCGGCGCTGAGCATCATCCCCGGCAATCCCGCGCGACTGGCGATCGTGCCCCTCGGCGCAGGCGCGAGTCGTCTGCTCGAACCGGGAAGCGTCGTCGACTACGAGTTCGGCGCGTGGCTGCCGGACGGCCACACGATCGTCTTCACGGGTCGCACCGCAAACGTAGGGATGCGTCTCTATCGGCAGGACGCGCGCGGCGGACCGCCGACACCGCTCGGCGCCGCGGGCGTGCGACTCACGCAGGCATCGCGCCCCGCATCGCCGGATGGAAAACAACTCGCGCTCATCGACAACGATGGCGCGCTGCACGTGCTCACGATCGGCGGCGCGTCGCGCAAGCTGAATGTCGACCGCGGCTTTCTTCCGATCACGTGGTCCGCGGACGGACGCGAGCTGTTCGTCTATCGCGAGAACGAGCTGCCCGCGCACATCTATCGGTTGAACGTCGACACCGGCGCGATGCAACTCGTGCGGGAGCTGATGCCCGCCGACGCCGCGGGCGTGTATCGCATCACCGACGTCGTCTCTACGCCGAGTGGAAGTGCGTACGCGTACGGCGTCGTCCGCAACCTGTCGAGCCTCTTCGATTCGAGCGGCTGGCGTTTTTGAGCTACGCTCCCCGCGCGAAAAAAGGAGGTTCCGATGAACATGCCCGATTTCTTCCGCGAGAAGTGGGAAGGCGAACAGCCCGCGTTCGGACGCGTGCTCCGCGCGCTTCCGGCCGACCAACTCTCCTACCGCCCGCACGAGCGCTCGAACACCGCCGCCGGCATCGCCTGGCAGCTCGTCGAAGAGCAGCGGTCGCTCGCCGACGTCATCGAGAAGGGCTCGATTCAGTGGGAGATGCGCCCGATGCCCGACTCACTCGACGGCATCGTCGCCGGCTGGGATGCGGCGACGGAGAAACTGCGCGCGCAACTCGCGTCGGTGGACGACGCGAAGTGGAGCGGCAACGCGTCGATGTCGATGGGCGGCGACGCCGCATGGACGGACACCGTCGGCAACATGCTCTGGGGATTTCTCCTCGACATGATCCATCACCGCGGCCAGCTCAGCGCGTACATCCGCCCGATGGGCGGAAAGGTGCCGTCGATTTATGGGCCGTCGGCGGATTCGTAGACTTCACTCGAGCCGTTTGCCCGGCACCTCACGTCCACTCTGATAAAGCGTCAGCGACGTCGCCGGTCC
>DATELS010000452.1:0-6919 GCA_035276365.1 Thermoanaerobaculia bacterium | reverse complement strand
GGACCACGTCGTCGAGCTCCGTCGTCGAGACTTCCGCGACGTCGGTGTCCACGACCGCCTCCATCCGATGAATCAGTCGCGGCGGGATGTGGAAGGCCTCCCCTTTCCGCAGCGGAAGCACGCGGCGATCGCCGTCATGCTCGATCGTCAGCTTCAGTTCGCCGTCGACAACGTACAGCGTTTCCTCTTTCATTTCGTGGAACTGCAGGCTCAGCGACTCGCCCTGATTGATGTGCAGGATCTTGCCGACGTACCGCTCGGTATGGGCGAAGATGAGCTCGTAGCCCCACGGCTTCGGGATGTGCGTGATCGGGCGATGCTTGAAGAACTGCTCGCTCATAGATTCTGACTCACCAGTCCTTCCGGAAACCGCATGGCCACGCTCTCGATGATGAACTCCTCGATCTCCTGCGCCGTCTTCTTCTGCAGCGCCGCCTCCGCGATGCGCTTGCAATCTTTGTAGCGCACGGAGCGCACGACATTCTTGATCACCGGAATCGACGACGGGTTCATCGAGTAAACCTCGAGTCCGAGTCCGAGGAGCACGATGGCGTAGATCGGATCCGAAGCCATCTCGCCGCACATCGACACCGGGATGCCCGCGCGCTTGCCCGCGTCGATCACGCCTTTGATGAGGCGCAGCAGCGCGGGATGCAGCGGCTCGTACAGATAGCTCACGTTCTCGTTCCCGCGATCGATGGCGAGCGAGTACTGAATGAGATCGTTCGTGCCGATCGCGAAGAAGTCGGCTTCATCCGCGAGCAAATCCGCGATCACGGCGGCGGACGGCACCTCGATCATGATCCCGATCTGCAGCTCTTTGTTGTATGGGATGCCGCTCGCATCGAGCTCGAGTCGGATCTCGCGGACGAGCGTCTTCACCTGCCGCAGCTCCTGCACGCCGGAGACGAGCGGGAACATGATCTTGATCTTGCCGAACGCGGACGCGCGCAACAGCGCGCGGAGCTGCGTCTTGAACATGTCGCGATGCTGCATGCAGAGGCGCAGCGCGCGCAGGCCGAGGACGGGGTTGTCTTCCTTCGAGCCCATGATCTGCCGCGCGAGCTTCTTGCCGCCGAGATCGAACGTACGGATGACGCACCAGTTGGGCGCCGTCGCCTCCGCCAACTTGCGATAGATGTTGAAGTGCTCTTCCTCGGTCGGCAGATCGGGACTCGTCGAGATGTACAGAAACTCCGAGCGATAGAGGCCGATGCCTTCCGCGCCGAACTTGATCGCATCATCGAGCTCTTCGACGAGCTCGATGTTCGCCTGCAGCGAGACGCTGTGATGATCCTTCGTCTCCGCGGCGAGCGAGCGATTCTCCAGCAGCTTCTGCTCGGCCTCTTCGTGGCGCGAGACGCGGCTCTGGTACTCCTGCACCATCGCCTGCGTCGGGTTGACGACGATCGTGCCTTCGTAGCCGTCGATGATCACGAGCTCGTCGTTGTCGACGATCTTCGTCAAACGCGGGACGCCGATGACGGCGGGCATGAACAGCGACTTCGCGATGATCGACGTGTGCGACGTCCGTCCGCCGACCTCGGTCGCGAATCCGACGATCGGCCTGCGGTTGAAGTGCACGGTGTCGGACGGTGTGAGGTCATCCGCGAGGATGACGACGTCGTGGTTGATCTCGGAGAGATCGTGATGGGCGATGCCCTGCAGGTTGACGAGCACGCGCTCGGCGACGTCTTTCACGTCCGCGGTGCGCTCGCGCAGGTACGTGTCGTCGAAGCTCTCGAACCTCGCCTGCAGCTCTTCCTGCACCTCGGCCAGCGCCCACTCGGCGTTGACCTGCTCGTTCTCGATCTTCTGGATCACTTTGTCGGCGAACGAGGGATCGCCAACGATCATCGCGTGCGCCTCGAAGATCGACGCGTACTCGTCGCCCATCGAACGGCTGACTTTGAGCTTGAGCTCGAGCAGCTCGTCGCGCGTCTTCTCCAGCGACTCCATGAACCGCGTGACCTCGGACGGCACGTCTTCGTCGCGGATGGGCACGCGGTAGACCGAGGCGACGCGCTTCTCGACGATGACCGCGCGGCCGATGGCGATGCCCGGCGAAACGCCGACGCCTTTGTGCGTGCGAATGTCGGTGCGCGTCTGTGCCGCGGGCATCAACGCATTCTACTGTGTGGCGGCACTCACTCCGCTTCGTCGAACTTGGCGTCGATGAGCTTCTCGATCGCGTCGAGCGCGTCGCGCTCATCGGGACCGTCGGCTTTGACGAGGATCGTCGAGCCGCGTCCAGCGGCGAGCAGGAGGATGCCGAGGATCGACTTGCCGTCGACTTCCTCCTGGCCCTTGCGAATCTTGATGTCGGATTTGAATCGCGCGGCCGTGTGCACGAGCTTCGCGGCGGCGCGCGCGTGGAGTCCGAGCTTGTTCTTGATCTCGAGCTCGCGTTGGATCAAGCGGGTGCTCCGGCGCGCAGGAGGTCGGAGGCGACGCGGATGGCCTTCGAGCCCTTCTCGCTGATCACGTGCGCGAGCGTGGAGACGTCCTTCGCCTCTTCCTTCACCATCGCGAACTTCACGATCATCGGGAGGTTCACGCCGGTCACGATCTCGACGCGTCCTTCTTCGAGAAAGGAGAGACTGAGGTTGCTCGGCGTGCCGCCGAACATGTCGGTGAAGATGATGACGCCGCGCCGGTCGCGGCCGATGGTCGCGAGCGCCGCCGCGATCTTCTCGCGCGCCTCGTCGACGGAGTCGCTCCACGCCAGTGGAACGGCCTCGATGCCGGCGACGTCGGCCTCGATCTGGCGCGCGGCGTTGAGCAGCTCGTACGCCAGATTGCCGTGGGAAACGATGAGTGCACCAATCATTGCGGCGGAATGATAGCCGGTAAACAGGATCGAGGAGGCCGCCCGGGGCCGCTATTCGTCCGGCAGCGCGAACACGATGACCGAGTCGCCGCTGCGGAAGTAGCGGAACGCGTTCGGGTCGCCGATCTGCGCGTTGGGCAGGCTCGCGCCGGCGAGACCTCCGACGGCGACGGCGACGTATTGATGCATTTTCCCCTTCGCGTCCTTGACGGCGTACGTCATCGGCGCGGCATTGACGCCCGCGCCACAGCGGTACTGCCACAGCAGCTTTCCGGTGCGTGCGTCGAGCGCGTCGAAGAAGCCGTTCGACTCGCCGGCGAAAACGAGATCGCCCGCGGTCGCGAGCGTGCCGCCGATCGGATGCGGTTTCGTTTCGTAGCGCCAGTTCGGTACGACGTTACCCGTGTTCGCATCGATGGCGATGAACGCGCCCTTGACCACGGTCGCCGTCTGCGAGGCGGGCGGCACGATGGCCACGCCGCCAACGCTCATCCCCTGTCGATCGATGTAAAACGCGAGCGCGGCGCAGGCGATCTGCAGGCGCGGATCGATCTTCTGCGTCTCCGCGGTCGCGCCGCTCTTCGGCGGGAACGGATCGCGGCAGAAGTACATCTCCTTCTCGATCGAGGCGACGTAGATGTAGTTCGTCTTCGGACTCGTCGAGAGCGGACTCCACTCCGCGCCGCCGCTCAGTCCCGGAGCGACGAATGCGTCGCTGAACACACCGGGCGGCGTCCACATGTTGTTGTGCGGCACGAACGGCTTGATGTGGTACGGCGGTCCGTCGTCCGGCACGAACTGCACCGGCGACACGTTTGGCGCGCCCGTCACCGACACCTTGATCTCTTTCATCGGCACGATCGACTTGCCGGTCTGGCGATCGAGCATGTAGAACCAGCCGGTCTTTCCGGCAGCGCCCGCGGCGTCGACGGGCTTGCCAGTGATGTTCGTCGTGAAGAGGATCGGCGTGTTCGTCTGATCGTAGTCCCAGAGATCGTGGCGGACTTCCTGAAATGCCCACCGCATCTTGCCCGTGTCCGCGTCGACGGCCACGACGCCGCAGCTGTAGAGGTTGTCGCCCGCGCGCGTGCTGCCGTCGAAGTCGGGATTGGGATTGCCGGTGGCGAAGAGGATCTGCCGGTATTTCACGTCGATAGTCGGATTCATCCACACCGCGACGCCGCCTTCGAGATACTTGCCCGCGGGCCACGAGTCACCGCCCGGCTCGCCCGGCGCGGGGATCGTGTACCAGCGCCACAGCATTTTGCCGCTCTGCGCGTCGTATGCGCTGACGAAGCCGCGCGTGCGGAACTCGCCGCCGGCGATGCCGATGAAGATCTTGCCGTCCCACACGACCGGCGCGGCGGTCTCGCTGTAGCCTTTCGTGTAGTCGGCGACGGTGACGAACCCCTGGTCGCCGAAGGTCGTCGCCAGCGCGCCGGTGGAGGGATTGAGCGCGTAGATGCGCGCGTCGAGTGTGGCGACGTACAGCAGATCGTTCGCGGGTTTCGCGGCGCGATAGTAGGCGGCGCCGCGATTGACCTGACCGCAGCAAAGCGGCGGCTCCGTACCGTCGGGGTAGAGCATCTTCGGCTTGAACGTCCACTTCAGGTCGCCCGTGGCCGCGTCGAGCGCGGTCACGCTGTCGTCCGGCGCGGTCACGTACATCGTGTCGTTCACGACGAGCGGCGTGCACTCGAACGATTTCGATGTGTCGGTGACGCCGGTCTGAAAAATCCACGCGGGACGCAGCCGGCGCACGTTCGTCGCATTGATCTGGTCGAGCGACGAGTAGCGCCGGCTGTCGATCGTGCCGTTGTACGTCGTCCACTCGGCGCCTGCGGCCGGAAAGCTCGTTTGAGCGTGGAGGGACATCGAGGCGAAGACGGCGAGGCCGAGAATCGCGCGGCGCATTGCGGCTCCTTAGTGAACGGCGGTCAGCCGCAGCACGAGTGCCGCGGACGGTTCGACATCGGACGGCAGCGCGACGACGAGAGCGCCGTCGCGAACCGTCCACTCCAGTTCGTGCGAGGTTTGGAGAAGCGTGATCGTCGTAGCGTCGCTCGGGATCGGCGCGGTGAGCGTGACCTCGCCGCTGCGCGTGCCGAGGAGGATCGCGTAGAGCGCGGACTCTCCTTGCGTGTACCAGACCTCGCGGCCGGACATCGTCCCTTTCGACAGGACGTACCAGTACGTCTCGACGTGCGCGCCTTCCGACTGCACCCGCCACGGCCGCGTGCGGAAGATCGCCTCGCCGTTGACCTTCAGCCACGCACCGATCGCGCGCAGCCGATCCTCCTGCTCGGGCGGCACCGTGCCGTCCGACTTCGGTCCGATGTTCAACAGCACGTTGCCGCCCCTGGCGACGATCTGCACGAGGAGCTGAATGAGGTTGACCGACGACGCGAACTCCGCCGGCGGATCCTCGGTGTTGTATCCCCACGACAGATGAAACGTTTGCGCGAGCTCCCACTTGCGCGCGTTGTCGAGCTGGCAGCCGGGATTGAAGAAGTCGCGCTCGAACTGCTCGAGCGTGTGATAGCCGCCGTGCACGCTGCGCGTGAGCTTGCCCCAGCGGTCGCCGACGACGACTTCCCGCTTGTACGCGTCCGGCAGATCGGGCGAGTTGAAGAGCCACTCGAGGAGCTTCGTGCTCTGCCACGCATCGACGCTGTGGTCCCACTCGCCGTCCGTCCAGATGACACTCGGCTCGTAGCGCCTCACGAGGTCCTCGAACTGCGGGCGGAGATGATTCTCGACGTACGGCGCGAGCTCGCCGTCGCTCTTCTGGTAGTACTCGGCGTTGAACCACTCCAGCAGCGAGTAGTAGAGACCCATCCTGATCTTGCCGCTGCCGTCGAGCGTCTCGGTCGCGCGAATCGCGGCGGTCAGCTCTCCGACGATGTCGCGCCGCGGCCCGGCGATGACGGAGTTCCACGCCAGCGGCTTCGACGGATCGAAGGCGTTCGGCCAGTTCTCGGCCTGCTCGCTCGGCCACAGGCAGAAGCCGTCGTGATGCTTCGACGTCTGAACGACGTAATGCGCGCCGGAGTCGTGAATGAGACTGGCCCACGCGACGGGATCGAATCGCGACGCGTCCCACATCGGCGCGAACTGCGGGTACTCGAACGTCGCACCGTACGTCGCGTTGTGATGTGCGAGCGTCGGTCCGGCGAAATGTCCCGGCAGCGCATACAACGCGCGCTCGATGGTGAGCGAGAGCCAGTACCACTCCGAGAACGGCGCGGGATAGCTCGCGTCGATGAACGGAATGGGAACCGTCGGCACGCCCACCGGCGCCCACGCCGGGACGGAGAAGACTCCCCAGTGAATGAAGATGCCGAACTTCGCCTCATCGAACCAGCGCGGCACACCGCGGCGATCGATGCCGGTCCATGCATCGGCGAGCGTCAACGCGGGGCACGGCCTCGACATAGCACGCGTTCCGTACGGGCGGAATTGTGGGGATGAGTCGTTCGCGAGTATACACCGCGCCTTACCGCCGGCAGTCGCGGTGGACGATCTCGACCGTGTAGCCCGCGTTGCCGAGGTCTTCGCCGAGGCGCTGGCCGATGGCGACGCTGCGATGCTTGCCGCCGGTGCAGCCGATGCCGATCGTGAGGTAGCTCTTCATCTCCTTCTGATAGCCGGGCAGCACGTACGCGACGAAGTCGAAGAGGCGCCGGTAAAACTCTTCGTAGCCTTCCTGCTCGTGCAGATACGCGACGACCTCCGGATCGAGTCCGGTCTTCGGGCGCAGCTCTTCGACGAAGTGAGGGTTCGGCAGGAAGCGAACATCGAACAGCAAGTCGAGGTTGTACGGCAGGCTGTATTTGAAGCCGAAGGTGATGATCGTGACGAGCAGGTTCGACGACTCCTGCCCCGAGATCTGAAACCTCCTCATCACCTCGGCCTTGAGCTCGTGTACGGAGAACTGCGACGTGTCGAGGACGAGGTTCGCGAGCGACTTCACTTCCGTCAGCGCCTCGCGCTCCGCTTGAATCGCTTCGAGGATCGGCCGGTCCTTCTCCATCGGATGCGGCCGGCGCGTCTCCGAGTAGCGGCGCGCGATCACTTCGTCGCTCGCCT
>DATELS010000451.1:0-11579 GCA_035276365.1 Thermoanaerobaculia bacterium | reverse complement strand
GGAGCCGGACGCACTCGCGAAGAGAAAACGCTGCCGGTGAAGATTCCGGCCGGCGTCGACGAGGGGTCCCGCCTGCGGGTGCCGGGTGAGGGCGAGTCGGGCTACAACGGCGGACCTGCCGGCGATCTCTACGTGTTCATCTCCGTGGAGCAGCACGAGAAGTTCACGCGCCGCGATCAGGACGTCCACTCCGAACACTCGGTCACCGTCACGCAGGCGACGCTCGGCGGCGACGTCAAAGTCGACACCATCGACGGCCTCGAGTCGCTGCGCATCCCCGCGGGCACGCAGCCGAATCAGGTGTTCCGCCTGCGCGGCAAAGGCGTGCCGTTCCTCGACGGCTCCGGCCGCGGCGATCACTACGTGCACGTCGCGGTGCGCGTGCCGACCGCGCTCAACGAGCAGGAGCGTGCGCTGTACGCGCAGCTCGCGGAGTTGCAGGGCGAGGAGCCGCCGCAGGAGAAGGGCGTGCTCGAGAAGGTGAAGGACTTTTTCTCGTGAGCGAGTTCGCCCGCTGGCGTCCGCACCCCTGGCACGGACTGACCGCGGGCGATGACGCGCCGCGCGTCGTCAACGTGTTCGTCGAGATCACGCCGTTCGATCTCATCAAGTACGAAGTCGACAAGGCCACGGGCTACCTCAAAGTCGATCGGCCGCAGCGCACGTCGTCGCAGCCGCCGGCGCTGTATGGCTTCGTGCCGCAGACGTATTGCGCGGAGCGCGTGACGAAGCTCTCGCCGGTCGCGACGAAAGGCGACGGCGATCCGCTCGACATCTGCGTGCTGAGCGAGCGTCCGATCACGAAGTCGGAGATCCTCGTCGCCGCGCGCGTGATCGGCGGACTGCAGCTCATCGATCGCGGCGAAGCGGACGACAAGATCATCGCGGTATTGCAGGGCGACTACGTGTGGGGCGACGCGAAGGATCTCGCGGACGTGCCGCCGGTGCTGGTCGAGCGGCTCGAGCACTACTTCAGCACGTACAAGCTCGTGCCGGGCGAGGCGCAGCGGATTCGCGTCGCGGGCACGTACGGCTACGAGCATGCGGCGTGTGTGGTCGAGGCGGCGATGGAGGATTACCGCGCGCACTTCGGCGCGAGCTGAAGTGAAACGATTCTCCCTCAATGCGCACTATCGAGGTGGAGGGTTGCTTCACCATGTGGTCGCGCCGTTGGCTGTTCGCCGTTTCTCTGTTCGTCGCTGTTGCCGCTGAAGCCTCGCTGACCGGCGGCAAACTCGTCTTCACCTCGAATCGCACGGGTACGACGCAGCTCTACGTGAAAGTCCCGGGATCGTCGGTGCCGCCGGTTCAGATCACGTTCGGCTTTTTCGATGCACAGCATCCGCACTGGTCACCGAACGGAAAGTACATCGCGTACATCACGCGCGACGTCATCGTCGGCAACTACAGCACCCAGTTCGACGTCCTGAACATCATCGACGAGAGCGGCGCGTTGCTGCTCACCGTGCCGATGTCCAAATTCGTCGGTGCGGAAAATCTCGGCTATCCGCAGTGGTCGGAGGATGGTCAGCGGATCGTGCTCACGTACTTTCTCGCGAACGGTCAGCGCGGCCTCGGCCTGATCACATTCCCCGGCCCGTACCAGTTCGGCAATCCGCCCGCGACGACGATGCTCATTCCGCCGGGCGGTCCGATCAATCCCGGCGAGGCGATCTTCTCGCGCGACGGTTTGTCGATCTACTTCTCCGGCGACAACGGCGGACCGCCGTCGCAGCTCTTCCGCATGCCCGCGGGAGGCGGCCCAGCCAGTCCCGTCATCGGCGACGGCGCGCCGGTGCGACGCTTCTTCGCACCGTGCGTTTCGCCGGATGGACTGCGCCTCATGTACAACTCCGAGCTCTGGAAAGAAGATCCGTCGTATCTCGACGAAGAGATCCTCGAGCTGGATCTTCCCTCCGCCAAGATCGCGCGCATCACGACGGAGCCGGGCAATCAGTACGGCTGCTACGCCGCGCACGGCGCGGGCGAGTTCGTCGGGCAGTCGAATGCAAAGCCTTCCGATCCGTACGCGATCTTCGTGCAGCAGGGCACGACGCGCCATTGGCTCGACGTCGCCAGTGTGGCGAACACGAAAGACGGCTCGCCGGACTGGTGGAGGTCGCCGTGCGCGTGCGTCGCGCCGCCGGCATCGATCGCCGGCTGGTGGGCATTCGACGAGACGAGCGGCACAGTCGCGAACGATCAGTTGGCGACGTCCGCGAACGGCACGCTGATCGGCGGCGTGGTGCGCGTGCCGGGGATGGTGAACGGCGCGATCGCGCTCAATGGCTCGAGTGCGTACGTGGAAGTGCCGAGCGTCCCATCGCTGAATGTGGGCACCGGGAACTTCTCCATCGATGCGTGGGTGAAGATCGATTCAGTGCCCGATACGTGGGGCGTCCGCGTGCTGGTCGAGAAGCGCTCGCAGAATCCGTGGCGCGGCTACAGTTTCTTCCTCTACAACGGCAGGCTCGGACTGCAGCTCGCGGACGGCATCGCGTTGAACTTCGTCTCGACGATCGGCGTGCCCGCGGACAAGGCGTGGCACCTCGTCGCGGTGACGGTGAATCGCGCGAACACGCAGGGGATCCGTTTCTATCTCGACGGCGTACCGGTCGGCGCGGCGTTCAATCCGACCTCGCGATCGGGATCGCTGTCGAACATCGCGCCGCTGCGCATCGGAAGCGTCACGCAGAATCCGGACAGTTTTTTCAAAGGCTCGATCGACGAGGTGGAGGTGATCCGCCGCGTGCTCACTGCGGCGGAGGTGCAGGGGCTGTACGACGCGAGCACGTGCGGGAAATGCAAGTGAGGCGATATCGTGCACGGCCATGAGCCGTGCCGATTTCATCCTGGAGATCGCGTTCGATGATCCGTCGCTCGAGGAGCTGATCCAGTCGCGCCTCTTTCTCACGGCGTGCACGGGCAGCACGTCGACGGAGGACGCGATCTCCGCGTATTTCGACAGCGCCGAGGATCGCGATGCGGCGGCGGAGTCGCTCAGTCATCTCGACGGCATCACATTGCATATCGCGGAGCGCGAGCGCATCGACTGGCTCGCGCACTACGAGCAGTCGCTGGAGCCGATGTTCATTGGCGGACGTTTCGTCGTCGCTCCCGACGCATCGCTGCTCCCGCGCGACGGCGACCGCCTGACGATCGTCGTCCCGCAGGAGCAGGCGTTCGGCACGGGCTCGCACGAAACGACGTGGCTGTGCATCGAACTCCTCGAGACGCTCGACGTCGCCGGGAAGCGCGGACTCGACGTCGGCTCCGGCAGCGGCATCCTCGCCCTCGCCCTCCACCGCCTCGGCGCCGCGAAAGTCGTCGCCTTTGACAACGACACGGACGCCTACGGCGCTCTCCGCGACAATCGCATTCGGAACAATGTCCCCGATTCCGCGATGCCACTCTTCATCGGCAGCGTGGAAGCCCTGCGCGCCGGCACCTTCGACGTGATCACGATGAACATCATCCCCGAGGTGATCCTCCCGCTCCTCGCCGACGTCGTGCGACGCATGGACGCGCACGCGCGCCTCCTCCTCAGCGGCATCCTGCTCGTCAAACGCGACGAGGTCGTGGACGCGGCGCGAGGGCACGGACTCGTCCTCGCGGACGAGCGATCGCGAGGGGAGTGGTGGGCGGGGGTGTTTGGGTTGGGCGGGGAGTAAACTCTTCGCATGAACGCCGTCGTCCATCGCGACCCGGAGATCCTCGCGGGCGAGCCTGTGTTCGTCGGCACGCGCGTCCCGCTCAGGAATCTGTTCGACTATCTCGAGGCCGGCGATTCGCTCGAAGTCTTCCTCGACGCGTTTCCCGACGTGACGCGCGATCAGGCCATCGCCGCCTTGGAACTTGGGTGCGAGTTCTCTTTGACCGCGCCGCATGATGTGACGATCCGTGGCGGTAGAATGAACTCGTGAAAATCGCCACGGGCACGGTCACGCGCGGCACCATCGTCATCGAAGGGGAGCCGTTCGCGGAAGGCGAGAAGGTGACGGTCTTCAGCCATGAAGGCGGCACGCCGTTCCGGGTCTCTCCCGAAGAGAAGCGGCTGCTGCTCCAGTCCATGGCGGAAGCTGACCGCGGCGACGTCGTTGATGGGGACGAGTTGCTCGCGGAACTCGACGACTCGAACTGATCGTGCCGTTTCGGATCACACCGACGCGTGCCGCGGCGACGCAAATTCGCAACGAGTCCGCGTGGTGGCGCCGGAACCGCACGAAGGCGCCGCATCTCTTTCGCGATGAGCTTCGCAGCGCCTTCGCACTCATCGCGGAGTATCCGGACGCTGGCGCTCCGGCAGAAGACGTCGATCTGGCGGGTGTACGCCGCATCATCCTCGCCGGCACGCAGCATTTCGTGTACTACCGCGTGAATCCGGCCGCGCAACTCGTGGAAATTCTCGCCATGTGGAGCACGCGGCGCGGAGAACCTCCTCCGATGAGGATTCGCTAATCCCGCCCCGGGTAATCCCGCGTTCTCGCCCCCGTGTAAATCTGCCTTGGTCTTGCGATCTTCTGGTCCGCGTCCTCGAGCATTTCCTGCCATTGCGCGAGCCAGCCGGAGACGCGCGGGATGGCGAAGAGGACCGTGAACATTTCCGTCGGGATGCGCATCGCCTGGTAGATCAGGCCCGAGTAGAAATCGACATTCGGGTAGAGCTTGCGCTTCACGAAGTACTCGTCCTCGAGTGCGATCCGCTCCAGCTCCAGCGCGATGTCGAGCAGCGGATTGCGGCCCGTCACCTCGAACACCTCGTCCGCGATCTGCTTGATGATCTTCGCGCGCGGGTCGTAGTTCTTGTACACGCGGTGGCCGAAGCCCATGAGGCGCGTGCCTTCGCCGCTCTTCACGCGCTTGATGAAGTCCGGGATGTTCGACACCGATCCGATCTCGGTCAGCATCTGCAGCACCGCCTCGTTCGCGCCGCCGTGCAGCGGTCCGTACAGCGCCGCCGCCGCCGCCGCGACCGCCGAATACGGATCGACGTGCGAGCTGCCCACCGCGCGCATCGCGTTCGTCGAGCAGTTCTGCTCGTGGTCTGCGTGCAGGATGAACAGCACGTCCAGCGCGCGCTCCAGCACCGGGTTCGGCGAGTACTTCACCTCCGTCATCTTGAACATCATGTTCAGGAAGTTGCCGGTGTAGGAGAGGTCGTTGTCCGGGTAGGAGTACGGCATGCCGATCGTGTGGCGGTAGTTGAACGCCGCGATCGTGATCACCTTCGCGATGATGCGGTGGATCTGCTTGTGCCGCACGTCCGCGTTGAAGATGTCCTTCGACTCCGGATAGATCGTGCCCAGCGCCGCCATCGACGAGATGAGGCGTCCCATCGGATGCGCGTTGTAGCGGAACGAGTCGATCAGCTTGCGGAAGTTCTCGTTGAGGATGGTGTGATGCGTGATCGTGTACTGCCACTGCGTGAGTTGCTCGCTCGTCGGCAGCTCGCCGTGCAGGAGCAGATATGCGACCTCGAGATACGTGCTCTTCTCCGCGAGCTGCTCGATCGGGTAGCCGCGGTATTCGAGGATGCCCTTGTCGCCGTCGATGAACGTGATCGCGCTGCGGCACGACGCCGTGTTCATGAACGCGGGGTCGTACGTCATCATCCCGAATTCGTCGTCCGTGACTTTGATTTTGCGGAGGTCGAGGGCTTTGATCGTGTCGTCGGTGATGGGAACTTCGTACGACTTGCCCGTTCGATTGTCGGTGATGGTGAGCGTAGCGGCCATTTTCGCGGCGTAATCTACTACAGATCACCAAAGCGGGAACCGGTTACGCTCAGCGCCGCGATGGCAGCGGTCTCGGCGCGCAATCGACGCGGTCCGAGGCGGTGGAAGAGGACGGTGTGATCGCGGGCGAGGCGGAGCTCGTCGTCGCTCCATCCGCCTTCCGGACCGATGAAGATCGTGACTTCGTCGAGCGTCGCGATCGATGATGGTTCCGCGTCCGCGTCGAAAAGAATCTTCGCGCCGTTGCGTTGGATGACGTCGACGAAGCGCGCGGGAGACTCGATCGTCGGCACGCGCGCGCGGCCGCACTGCTTCACCGCCTCGAACACGATGCGCTCCCAACGCTCGCTCTTGCCGGAGTAGCGTTCGGGCCGCAGCTCCACGCGCTCCGTGACCAGCGGGATGATCGACCGCGCGCCGAGCTCCGTTGCCTTCTGCAGCACGAGCTCAAACTTCTCCAGTTGGATGATCGCCATCGCCAGATGCATCGCCAGCGGCGACTCGCGCGACGGGATCGCGTCGCCGACGCGAATCACCGCGCGATCGCGCTCGATCGCCTCGACGACTCCGCGCGCCGCGTTGCCGTCGCGATCGAACACTTCCACCTCTTCGCCGGCGCGCGCGCGTACGACGCGAATCGAGTGATGGAACTCGTCGCCGGTGACGGTGACGGCCGGCTCGAGATGATCGACGAAGATGCGATGGCGCATTTCAACGATGAACGATGAACGATGAACGCTGAACGACGCAAGCGGCTGTTCATCATTTGTTCATCGTTCATCGCTCATCGTTCATCGTTAAGATCACGAACATGACCGACGCTCTCGCGCGGCTGCAACAAGCCCATCAAATCGCATTCGTCTTCTCCGGCGGCTCGTCGCGCGCCGCGTTTCAAGTCGGCGTCATCGAGCGCCTCACCTCCCTCGGCATCCGCGCGTCGATGACGATCGGCGTGTCCGCGGGCGCGTGGAACGCGGCCGTCGTCTCCGCGCACGTCGAGTCGCGCGCGCGGTATTACTGGCGCTCGTTCATGCGCATGCCGGAGCTCGACCTGCGCAATCTGTTCAAGGAGCACTCGCCGTTTCGCTACGCGGAGATGCATCGCCGCAACTTCACGCGCTTCATCGGCGACCGTCTGCATGCGCCGGACGCGCTGCCGTGCCTCGTCTCCCTCACGCGTCTCAGCGATCGGCGCAACGTCATCCTCGACGCGCACGAAGTCGAGAAGCCGGTCGATCTCCTGCTCGCGGCGAACTACCTGCCGCCGTTTTACACGCGCACGCCGCTCGTGCGCGGTGAGCGCTACGGCGACGGCGGCGTGACGGACAACGCGCCGTACGAAGTCGCGTTCGAGCACGGCTGCGACCTGGCGGTGCTCGTGACGATGAAAGGGGAGTCGGAGGGCGGGATCTACAAGAGCACGCGCGACGTCGATCACGAGATTCCCCCGCAGCTTCGCGATCGCGTGATCGTGATTCGTCCGCGACATCGTCTGCCGTACAGCTTCGTCGAGCGCCGCTGGGACAAGATCCGCAACCTCATCACCCTCGGCGACCTCCGCACGCGAGAGGTTCTTCTCGACGAACGTCATCCGGAGACCGACCTGCGCGCCACGGGCGACTCGCCTAGCCTGCGGGTGCTGCGTCTGTGGCGGAAGGTGCGAGGCGCGCGCGGATCAGCGGGAGAAGCGCCAGGCCCGGCAGAGCCAGCGCAGCCGTGAGCCAGTAGTAGCGCGCGAAGCCGAGGTCCTGCGCGACGAAGCCGCTGAGGGCGATGGCGAACGTGCGTCCGATCGTAAAGAGCGCGCTGAGCATCGCGTACTCCGTGGCCGCGTTGTCGCGATCGCAGATGAACATCAGAAACGAGAGGAACGCGGCGGTGCCGAGTCCGCCGCAGAACGTCTCGATGATCGCGGCGCCGTACATTGCGGGACGTCCCGCGTTCGTCATCGCGACGAATGCGTAGGCGAGGTTGGAGAGCATCTGCACGATGCCGAGCCACAGCAAACTGCGATAGACGCCGAAGCGCGCGATGAATGCGCCGCCCGCGATCGCGCCGGCGATCGTGCAGATCATGCCGAGGGTCGTGGTCACGTTGCCGACTTCGGTGGCGGTGAATCCGCGCGCGACCCAGTACGGGCGGATCATCGACATGAGCGCGTTGTCGCCGAGTCGATAGAGAAGGATGACGGCGACGAGCGGGAGCGCGTGCGGACGCTCCATCCAGCGCAGCAATCCGCGCAGCGGATTCTCGTGCTGTTCGTGCACGCTGCTTTCACTCGGTGCGAGGAACGCGAGGAGGAAGAGGATCCCGATCGGCAGCGCGGCTGCGACTCCGAACGCACCACGCCATCCCATGCGGTCGGCGAGCATCGCCACGCCACCGCCGGCGGCGATCATCGCCACGCGAAACGCGGCGACGCGCGCGGAGTTGACGACGCCGAGAAGGTGCTCGGGCGTGATGCGGATCGCGAGCGCGTCGATGGCGATGTCCTGCGTCGCCGACGCGCACACGAGGACGATCAGCGCCGCCCAGAACGCGGGACTCGCGGGACGCACGGTGCCGAGAGCCAGGAGTGATCCGGAGAGGACCACGAGCGCGCCGAAGATCCAGCGTCGATAGGTGCCGATCGCGTCGACGATCGGCGCCCAGAGAAACTTGAGCGTCCACACGATTCCGACGCTGCCGACGAGTCCGATCGTCTTCAGCGGCACGTGCATGAAGCTCAGGTAGAGGTTCACCGTCTCGTTGACGATGCCAAACGGAAAACCCTGGGAGAAGTAGAGGATCGCGGCGAGCGTGGGGACGGTGTAACGCGAGTTCGGCACTCAGCGCAGTTTATGTGGGAAGAGCACGGACTTCCACGCGTCGTAATGCCAGCAGAGGAGGAAGAAGCTGCCGAGGAGCATCGCGCCGGTGATGAAGGGCGTGCCTTGAAAGCCGATGCCGACGGTGATCAGAAAAATGTTGAGGACGATGGGGAAGTAGAGGAGCGCGCCGAGCGCCTGCATCCGCGGCACGATGAGAAGAATCGCCGCGGTGAGCTGCATGACGCCGATGAAGTTCCAGTAGATGCCGGTGCGATACATGGCCTCGAAGAAGAAGCCGACCGGGCTGTCGAGTCCGAGGTTCGTGAAGCGATGGCCGAGGATCTTGGTGAGGCTGGAGGGAAGGAACGCGAGCGCGAGCAGGATGCGCGTCACCCACGCGAACTTGTACAGCCAGCGCTGCTCACGCGCGGCGGTGTGCCAGTGATCGAAGGTGGTCTCGAGCGTCACTCGCGGTAGTACGGAAGAGGCGGGTGCAGGTTGCGGGCGCTAACGCTCACGAGAATACACGACGCGACCGGTGGCTCCACGTCGCGTCGGGATCGAACGGTTCCGCGGGCTCGGCGGGGTGTTGGCCGGGGTTCTTCTTCGCCCACTTTTTCGCGTATAGGTCGCGGTCCGCGGAGTCGAGCAGTTGATCGAGCGTCGCGTTCGCGAAGAGCTCCGTGTGCGCGACGCCGCTCGTCGCCTTCACGCCGAACGTGACGTCGCCCACCGTCCACTGCAGCTTCTCGATCTCGCCGATCAGGCGGTCCGCGGCGTTTCCGACTTCGTCCACCGACTCGTCGACGACCAGCAGCACGAACTCGTCGCCGCCGTAGCGCGCGATCAGATCGTGCACGCGCGTGCGCTCGAGAAAGAGGGCGCCGAGGTCGCGGAGGACGCTGTCGCCGGCGAGGTGGCCGTACGTATCGTTGATCGGTTTGAAATTGTCGAGGTCGATGATCGCCAAGCCGACGGTGCGGTTCTCCGCGAGCAGGCGCGCTGCTTCTTCGATGAGCGTGCGACGCGTGGCCACGCCCGTCAGCTCGTCGCGCGTCGCGATCAATTGCCACTCGTACGCGGCATCGCTCAGCATGCGCTGGCGCGACAGGATGCGTTTCGCCGCCGCCACGCGCGCGACCACTTCGATCTCCGAGCAGCTCTTCGGCAGGAAGTCGTCGTAGCCGCTCGTGAGCGCGGTGACCTTCGACTCCACGTCGTCGTGACCGGTGAGCATCACCGCGTACTGATGGGCGAGCTCAGGAGTCGCGCGCACTTCGCGAATGAGGTCGAGTCCATTTTTCTGGGGCATCTGGTAATCGGCGATGAGCAGATCGAACGAGCTCTGGCGGAGTCGCGCGAGCGCGTCCTCGCCGTTCGCCGCGGTCTCGACGAGGAAGCCGAGGCGCCGCATGAGGTGCATCATCCAGGTGCGGCACGCTTCGTCGTCATCGACGAGCAGCACGCGCACAGTGTCGCAGAGAGGGGCGATGTCGTGTCGGCGTCGGTTCGGCGAGGTCATCATGCGGGTCCGGTGTCTCGTATCGCGGCGATTCAAGCGGCGCGCCACGAGAGCGTGATGCCAATCACAACGCGCGAAATCCGGTCTCTTCGACGCGCTCGCGATTGCGATCGAGACGCACGACCAGCCACTGATCGCCGCGCCGTTCCACCTCGACGACGACCGACGCCCACATCGAATCGGCGAGGTTCTCCGACCAGCGAAAGCGCCGCCCCGGCCACGCGTTCGCGTCGATGCCGCGCTCGCGCAGATGCGTCTCCGCCATCTCGATGAGCTCCGGTCCGCCGATGTGATCGCAGGGCATGTCGAATATGCTAACGCGCATGACCGACATCCATTCGTTCGCACGACCCGACGAGGCGGTCGTGCGGCATCTCGCTCTCGATCTCGACGTCGACTTCGAGCGCAAGCGCCTCTCGGGCTCGGCGACGCTGCAAATCGAGACGCGCGACGGCGCGAGCGAGCTCGTCCTCGACACGAACGGCCTGACGATCGATCGCGTGACCCTCGACGACAACCAACCCGCCACCTTCGCCCTCGGCGATCCTCGCACTTACCTCGGCCGTCCGCTCACCATCGCAATCAAACCGGACACAAAGTCGGTGAAGATCGAATACGCGTCCGCTCCCGACGCCGCGGCCGTGCAATGGCTCGCGCCCGAGCAGACCGCGGGCGGCAAGCAGCCGTTCCTCTTCACGCAGTCGCAGGCGATCCTTGCGCGCACGTGGGTGCCATGTCAGGACACGCCGGGTGTGCGCATGACGTATGAGGCGACGATCCGCGTGCCGCGCGGACTCATGGCCGTCATGAGCGCGGAGAATCCGACGGAGCGAAGCGCGGACGGGGTGTATCGCTTCCGCATGCCGCAGGCCATTCCGTCGTATCTGTTGGCGCTGGCGGTGGGCGATCTCGAGTTTCGCGCGTTCAGCGAGAACAGCGGCGTCTGGGCGGAGAAGCCGATGATCGAGGCCTCGCACTATGAGCTCGTCGACACGCCGAAGATGATCGCCGCGGCGGAAAAAATCTATGGACCGTATCGCTGGGGACAGTACGACGTGCTCGTGCTGCCACCGAGCTTTCCGTTCGGCGGGATGTAGAATCCGCGTCTCACGTTTGCCACGCCGACGATCCTGGCCGGCGACCGGTCGCTCGTCAGCTTGGTGGCGCACGAGCTCGCGCATTCGTGGTCCGGCAATCTGGTGACGAACGCGACCTGGAGCGATTTCTGGCTCAACGAAGGATTCACCGTCTACTTCGAGCGCCGCATCATGGAGGAGGTCTCCGGCCGTGAGTATTCGGAGATGCTGGCGCTCCTCGGGTATCAGGATCTCGAGGCCACCGTGGCCGAGCTGCCCGCGCGCGATACGCATCTCTACATCGACCTCACCGGCCGCGATCCCGATGAAGCGGCCACGAAGCTGCCGTACGAGAAGGGTTACTTTCTGCTGCGCCTCATCGAAGAGACCGTCGGCCGCGAGGCCTGGGATGTCTTCCTGCGCGATTACTTCGATC
>DATELS010000450.1:0-7166 GCA_035276365.1 Thermoanaerobaculia bacterium | reverse complement strand
CGAGTTCGAGATCCGTTTTCCCGGCGAGCCGTATCGACCGTACGAGCTGCGGCTCCAGCAGGCGCTGATCGAGCTCATTCAACTGCCACGCCGCCGCGCGATCGGACGGGCCGCGTTCGACGCCGCGCAGATGCGCGTCAGCTCCGAGGTCCTACGATTCGCAGCCGACGTTCGTTCCGCCTATTTCGACGTCGTCGCGGCAACGCAGCACGTCGCGCTCAGCCGGACGGCCGCCGAAGCGGCGCAGACCGCGGCCGAGGTGGCGATCCGCCAGCATACTGCGGAGAACATCACCGATCTCGACCTCGAGAACGAGCAGGCGCTCTATGAACAGGCCAAGCTCGACCTCGCCCGGGCCGAACAGCGAGTCCTGCTCGCCCGCGAATCGCTCCTCCGCGCCCTGGGGCTGCGCAACGCCGGTGCGGAATGGCGCGTTCCGGCCGTGTTTCCGGAGCTTCCCGCGTCGGAGCTCGACCAGCAGAATCTGGAGCGCCTCGCCGCCGCACAGCGCCTCGACCTCGCCATCGCCCGCCGCGAAGTCGAGATCGCCCAGCGGCAGGTGCCGATCGCCCGGCTGGCCGTTCTCGAAGACACGATGCTCGACTACCACTACGAGCGCGAGCCGAGCGGCGAGCACACGCAGGGGCCCGGCATCGAGGTCCCCATTCCCATCTTCAACACCGGACGCGCCGCACGCACGCGTGCCGAGGCACAGTTCCTCCGCGCACGGCATGGTCTGAACGCGCTCGAGGCCGAGGCCTCGTCGCAGCTGCGCTCCGCGCGGACGACGCTCGCCGAAGCGCGCGCCCGGCTCGAGTACTACCGCGACGTCATCGTGCCGCGCCGCACCCGCATCGTCGAGCTCACGAAGCTCGAGCACAACGCCATGCTCGTCGGCATCTTCCAGCTCCTGCAGGCGAAGCAGAACGAGATGCAGGCCCGCCGCGATCTGATCGAGGCCCAGCGCGAATACTGGAGCGCCCGCACCGACCTCGATCGCGCCCTGCAGGGCGTCGCCGCCGATACGTCATTCACACCCGCGACCGACCAGAGCACCGGCAGAAATGCGGATGCCGCCAGAGGGGGCCATTAGTCATGTCGTTTACCCGTAGAAGTCTCTTGTTCTCCGGTCTCGCAGGCGCCGCGACCGGCCTTTTGAGCAGCACCCGCGCATTTGCGCAACGCCTCCGCGCGCCGGGCGAGAGCGGCCCGCCGCCGAAGCCGCTCGCAGCTCGGAGATCCAGCGGCCGCACTCCCGTGGTCATGCCCAACGGCACCTCGCTGCCGTATCGCGTGGTCGGCGGGGTCAAAGAGTTTCACCTCATCGCCGAGCCGGTGCGCCGCGAGTTCGTCGACGGCCTCGAGGTCAACTGCTGGGGCTACAACGGCGTCACGCCCGGCCCGACCATCGAAGCGTTCGAGGGCGATCGCGTGCGCATCTTCGTCACGAACAAACTCCCCGAAGGGACGTCCGTCCACTGGCACGGCGTGATCCTGCCGAACGGCATGGACGGCGTGGCCGGATTGAATCAGCCGAAGATCCAGCCGGGAGAGACGTTCGCGTACGAGTACACCCTGCAGCAGACCGGCACGCTGATGTACCACCCCCATTTCGACGAGATGACCCAGATCGCGTTGGGGATGCACGGCTTCTTCATCATCCATCCGCGCGATGCCGCGGTGCGGCGTGTCGATCGCGACTTCGCGATCTTTCTCAACGAGTGGTTCATCAAGCCCGGCACGGCCACGCCCGATCCGACGGTAATGCTCGACTTCAACACCTTCACCATGAACAGCCGCGTCTTTCCCGGCACCGAGCCGATGCTCGTCCGCACCGGCGACCGCGTGCGCATCCGCCTGGCCAACCTGACCATGGACTCGCACCCGATCCACATCCACGAGCATGCGTTCTACGTCACCGGCACCGACGCCGGACCGATTCCGCAGACTGCCTGGTGGCCGGAGAACAGCGTCAACGTGCCGGTGGGGACGACGCGCGACATCGAGTTCACGGCCGACAACCCCGGCGACTGGGCGTTCCACTGCCACAAGACCCACCACGTCATGAATCAGATGGGGCACGACCTGCCGAACCTCATCGGCATCGATCCCCAGAACACGCAGCAGCGGCTCAACCAGCTCGTGCCCGGCACGATGGTCATGGGAACGAACGGCATGGGCGAGCACGCCGAGCATCTGGGCATGATGGCCATGCCGCGCAACAGCATCCCCATGCTCGGCGGGCAGGGACCGTACGGCAACATCGACATGGGAGGCATGTTCACTCTCGTCAAGGTCCGCGACGACATCGACTACGACCGCGATCCGGGCTGGTACACGCAGGGGCCGCGGGCCTGGCGCGTGGACTCGATGTCCACCACTCCGGCCGCACCGCAACAGCAGCCATCGCATGAAGGGCACGGCAAATGAGGCGGCGGTCGAAGGTGATTCTCGGCGCGATCGCCGCGGCGCTGCTCGTGGCGATCCTGCTGTTCGTGTCGATGATCCGCAACGGGTTCAGTGCGCACGACCAGCCGTCGCGCCTCGAGGCGGCGATGGCCGGAGCCATGCGCCGCTGGGCGGTCCCGTCCGACCTTCGCAACATGAAGAACCCCGTGCCGCTCACTCCCGCCGTGCTGGCCGAGGGACGCGCCCACTTTGCCGATCACTGCGCCGGATGCCACGGTAACGACGGCAAGGGCGACGCGATGGGCAAGCAGATGTATCCCAAGGCCCCCGACATGACCCTCGCCGCGACGCAGTCGCTCAGCGACGGCGAGCTGTTCGCCGTCATCGAGAACGGCATCCGCCTGACCGGAATGCCGGGCTTCGGCGCCGGGACTGCCGAGTCGGCGTACGGCAGCTGGGGCCTCGTTCACTTCATCCGGCATCTGCCGAAGCTCAGACCCGAAGAGCTGGCCGAAATGCAGAGACTCAATCCCAAGTCCCCCGACGAGTGGCAGCAGATCCAGGCCGAGGAAGCGTTCCTCGCCGGGGACGACACTGCTGCCGCGGCTCCACCGAAGCCCCACCACTGAAAAGGAAACCATCGATGAAACGACGCTTCGCCGCATCTCTCCTTCTTCTCCTCGCCGCCACTGCCGCCTTCGGCCACGCTGGAGAAGTTCACACGTACATGGGCACCGTCACCGAGCTTCACGACGACGGCTCCTTCCTGCTGAAGAAGACGGACGGAAAGGAGATGCACGTCCAGGTCTCCAAGACGACCGCGTACGTCCACGCCGATGGGCACGCCGCGAAAGCCGCGGACGTCGTGGTCGGCAAACGCGTTGTCGTCACGATCGCCAAAGACGGCAAGACCGCCACCAAGATCAAGTTAGCCGCCAAAGAGGCGGGGAAGAAGAGCAAATAAGGAGGACGCCATGACCCATCAGATCGGCAGCAAGCTCGAAGAATGTATCCGTGCCGGTCTCGACTGCCTCCGCACGTGCGAGGAGTGCTTCGGCGCATGCGTGCGCATGGACATTCCTGGCATGGCCAAATGCATCCAGCTCTGCCGCGACTGCGCAGACGTCTGCGCCCTCGCCGCACAGCTCATGAGCCGCGGCTCGGAGTTCCACGAGGACCTGTGTGCGCTCTGCGCCCGCATCTGCGAAGCGTGCGCGGAGGAATGCGAGCGCATGGCCGCCCAACACCAGGGCGAGCACGCCGAGATGTTGCGCCGTTGCGCCGAGGTGTGCCGCAGATGTGCCGAGACCTGCCGGACCATGGCGGCGTGAGTCGCAAAGGAGCATCCGATGGAGCACGCAGCGCAAGGGCATGAGCCGAAGCACTACCGCCGCCTTCTGGTCATGACGGCGATCTCCTTCATCGCCATGTACGTCCTGATGTACGCGATGGTCGACCGGCTGGCGAACGTCTATCCGAACTTCAACCAGTTCTACATGGCCGGTCTCATGGCCGCGGCGATGGTCGCCATCGAGCTCGTGGTGATGGGCGGGATGTATCCGAACAAGCGACTGAACTTCTTCCTCGTCGTTGCCAGCATCGTGACCCTGGCGATCTTCTGGATGCTCATCCGGCGGCAGACCGCCATCACCGAGCGGCAGTTTCTCAAGTCGATGATTCCGCACCACGCCGGTGCGATTCTCATGTGCCAGCAGTCTTCTCTACAGGACCCGGAAGTGGTGCGTCTCTGCGAAGGAATCGTTCAAGGGCAGCAGGCGGAGATCGATCAGATGAAGGCAAAACTGCGTGAGCTGGAAGCAAAGTGAGCGAGGCACAGCTTCAACGGACACGAAGCGGGATCGTAAACAGACGAGAGGACATTGGCATGACGCCCAGCGTGCGTAAGCTCACTCTCACCGCACACATCACCTCGTCCGTCGGCTGGCTCGGCGCGGTGGTCGCGTATCTCGTGATCGCGATCGCCGGACTGACCAGCGCGGACCCGCAGATGGTGCGGGCCGCGTATCTCGTCACCGCGCTGATCGGTTGGCTCGTGATCGTCCCGCTCAGCTTCGCCGCGCTCCTGACCGGCCTTGTGCAGTCCCTCGGTACGGAGTGGGGCCTGTTCCGGCACTACTGGATCGTCTCCAAATTCGTGCTCGCCGTCGGCGCGATCGTCGTTCTGCTCGTTCACATGCAGACCGTCAGCCGGATGGCGCGGCTTGCCGTGGAGGCCAGCCTTTCCGGCGGCGATCACCGCGCGATGCGCACCCAGCTCGTCGTTCACGCGATCGGTGGATTGATCGTGCTCCTCACGACGACGGTGCTGTCGATCTACAAGCCCTGGGGGAGAACGGCGTATGGTCGGCGGATCCAGCTCGAACGGCCTGGCGCGATCGGCGTCGCGGTTGAGCGCGAGTCGACGTGGGGTCGCTACACGTTGATCGCGATCGTTCACTACTGGCGGTGATGATCATTCTGCATCTCATGCGCGGGTTTTCGAGCCACCGATAAGACAGTTGAACGTATGTTCTTCGCGTTCGACTGGCGCGACTTTGACTTCTTCGCGCAGATGGACGAGACGCAGGCGGAAGCGGCCTGCCGGATTGGGTGTACGAGAAGGTGGAACCGGCGGGGATTGGGTTGGTTTCGTGAGGGGGGGCGCCGGCGTTTGGCGGGCATCGCCGCAAAAGTGCCGTTGGGTAGTCCGTTCGCCGGACGATTGATTGCAGAAAAGCAAGAATCTGCAGGTCAGTAGGCGATGGCAGCGGTCGCGAACTCGGGAACGAGGAACATGCTCTTGAGCGTGAGCCCGGCGATGGCCACGTGGCGTCCGAGTTGGGTGAGGTAGTACTTGTAGGTATTGCCGACCTTCTTGATGATCCCGTGCAGTCGGAGCCGCTTGAGCAGACGGGAGATCTGCGAAGCGCGGAACTGCTTGAGGTGGTGGCGCAGCGAACGGTTGCGGAACCCGTGAATGAAGAACTCTCCGCGGCAGAGGACCTCGAACAGGGTCTGGTCGTCGTCATCGAAGAAGTTGAAGCCGCGGTAGCGATGGTCGCGCTCTTTGACCGGCTCGGAGATCTTCGATAACGCCTTCAAGCCCGGAGTGGGATCATCGATCGAAGAGAGAAAGTCGATGTAGCGGTTGTTGGCTGCTCGGGAGATGGACGCCAGATCGCGAGAGAGTGAGTAGATCGACTTGCGAAGGGCGGCGAGCTTCATGACTCGCTGACCGTCGCGCTGTTCCACCATGCGGTGGTGTCGAAAGAAAGTGACATCGTTCGTCGTAGTCTCGACGCGAAGAATGAAGCCGTGCTTGTCGTACATCTTGATCGAGGCTGGTCCGAGGTAATGGCGGATGCGCCTTCCCTCGATGCGCAGACCGTGATGACGAATGGAAAAGTCGCTGCCGGTCTCGCGCTCGCCGATGCGGCGGGGTGACCGCCCGAGGAACGTGGCGACCTCCTCGACCTTTACGGCGTGGATGGCCGTTCGGCTCATGTGGTCGTAGAGCGGAGCGAGATCGGCCACGCTTCGAAAGACGATGTCGGTGGCGTACTCGGCCTGCAGGATGCTCCAGTGATAGCGGCCGAGCGACTCGAGATCCGGAAGGTACCGAGCGACGGCGGCATCGAGGCGCGTGTGCAGTTGCTTGACCATCAGCCGGTCCGAGAGCTGCTGGGCCTTCTCCCAGTCTTCGATTGCGGCGAAGGCGTTGTCTTGCAGCTCGTAGGAGATGTTGGCGCTACGGAGCTTCGAGGCCAGCCAGTTGTGACCGTTCAGGTAAAACAACGCGCGGAACGGGCACCACGTCGGAACGGACAGGAAACAGAGTCCGAGCATCTCGTCGATGAAGTAGAAGTAGTAGTGCAGGCATTTGCCGCGGTCACGGCGAATGACGGTGCAACCGGTCTTCTTGTCGTGCCATGGCTCGTACGTCGGACATGGTTCCATCGCCGAGAAGATGTGGACCAACCCGGGACGGTGGCCACGCTCGGCCAGGATCTGCTGAATGCGATCTTCCTTTCGAAAGCTCTTCATGCGCTGGATGAACTCGATCTTCACGCCTTCCTCGGATGCCAGACGCTCGGTGTGCGCCCGAATGGCCTCGCGGAACGGCAGCGCGAACTGTTTGGCGTAATCGAACAGCCGGATGCCTCGGCGATCGAGTTCGGTGGCCATCGCCTGGGGATAGGCGACACTGGGCAGCGTCCCCTGAAGCACCAGCCGGTCGAAGCAGGACAGGACGCCGACGATCTTCTGCGCGTGACGCTCGATCAGGTTCGCCATCGGCCGACGATACGGCCGACCGTACAAACCGGCTGACTTTCTTGGTTTCGGCTACGCCGAGGTAGGGAAATCCCAGAGTTGCGTCACTCCTCTACAAAAGCGGAGATCTACATCTGGGCGCGAGAGGAAGCATTGCTCGTATGTAGTCGGAAACGCTAGTCGGAAGGAGCGAGATCAATCCATGAAACTGTACCGGCTGTTCAATACGCGCGTGGACGTAAAGATCGCTGGCCTGGCCCCGAATGTACCGCCGCCGCCACCGGTAGCTGTACCGGCGTTCATCACACAACAGAGTCTCGTGACCTTTCCTGTTGCAACCGGCGTCGTCAAACTTTTGTGGTTGGTTGCAGGTCAAGTATCGAAAGGTGCCGAAAAGGAGAAATGGGTCGGCTTGGTCATCGCGCTCGCCGTCGGACTTCTCATCTACCTCATTTCCAACAGTGATCCGACGAACGCTTTGACAC
>DATELS010000449.1:0-2473 GCA_035276365.1 Thermoanaerobaculia bacterium | reverse complement strand
GGTCGCGTCGAAGCCGTCGCGAGCGATACCTCGTTCGGCAACGCGTACCCGCATCGCGATCCGCTCACGGTGCCGGTCCACGACGGCGACGTCACCGTCACGCGCGCTCGCACCACTTTCTGAAAACAAAAACGCCCGCCTTGCGGCGGGCGTTTTCGCGAGAGCGATTACTCTTCCTTCTTCTTTCGTGTCCGCTTCGGCTTCTCCTCGGCGGGTGCTTCCGCGGCTTCGGCCTTCGGCGCGGCCTTGCGGGCGCGCTTCGGCTTCTCTTCCGGCTCCGGCTCCGGCGCGGCTTCCTTCTTCGGGGCCGCGGCCTTCTTCGCGCCGCCCTTGGCGGGCGTCGCCGGCGTCTTCTCCGACGCCTTGTCGGCGGTGCGCTCCACGAGCTCGAGGATCGCCATCTCCGCGGCATCGCCGCGGCGCGCGCCGAGCTTCATGATGCGCGTGTAGCCGCCCGGACGCGTCGAGAAGCGCGGGCCGATCGTGTCGAACAGCTTCGCGATCAGCGCGTCGTCGGCAACCTGGCGCGCGGCCTCGCGGCGCGCGTGCACGCTGTCGTTCTTCGCGAGCGTGATCAGCTTCTCCGCGATCGGGCGCAGTTCCTTCGCCTTCGGGAGCGTCGTCACGATGCGCTCGTTCTGGATCAAAGAGGCGAGCTGGTTGCGGAACAGAGCCAGACGATGGCTCGACGTCCTTCCCAGCTTGCGATTCGCCATTCCGTGTCTCATCGACTTCCCTCCCTCAAACTAATCGCGCATGTCGACGCGCGAGCCGGCGGCAACGCGTGCCATGCCGAACGACAGGCCGAGGCTGGCGAGAACGTCTTTGATCTCGTCGAGCGACTTGCGGCCGAAGTTCTTCGTGGACAGCATCTCGCGCTCGGTGCGCTGCACGAGATCGCCGAGCGTGCGGATGTTCGCGTTCTTGAGGCAGTTCGCGGAGCGGACCGAGAGGTCGAGCTCCTCGATCGGCTTCGCGAGCATCTCGGCCATGCGCGGATCGACTTCCGGCGCCGCGGCTTCCTCGCGCTCTTCGATGCGCGTTTCGAACGCGCTGAAGATGCGGAGGTGATCGCCGAGGAGCTCGGAGGCGAGGCTGATGGCTTCCTGCGGCGAGACCGCGCCGTTCGTCCAGACCTCGAGGACCAGCTTGTCGTAGTCGGTCATCTGACCGACGCGCGCGCCTTCGACGTGATAGTTCACGCGGCGGACCGGCGAGTGGATCGAGTCGACGGGGATGTAGCCGAGCGGAAGGTCCGTGTCGGCGTTGCGGTCGGCGACGACGTAGCCGCGACCCTTCTTGAGGCGCGCCTCGAGCTTGAGCGAGCCTTCCTTCGACAGCGTCGCGAGGTGCGCGGTCGGGTCGAGGATCTCGACGTCCGGATCTTCTTCGAAATCAGCGGCGGTGACGACGCCCGGACCCTTCTTCTCGAGGTAGAGCGTCTTCGGACCGCTGCCGTGCAGCTTGAACGGGATCTGCTTGAGGTTGAGCACGACGTCGGTCATGTCCTCGACCACGCCCTGCAGCGAGGAGAACTCGTGCAGCACGCCTTCGACGCGCACGGCCGTGATGGCCGCGCCTTCGATGGAGGAGAGCAGGACGCGCCGCAGCGCATTACCGATCGTGGTCCCGAAGCCACGCTCGAACGGCTGGGCGATGAAGCGCCCGTAGTTCGGAGTGAGAGTCTCGGGATCGTAATCGAGCTTCTTGGGTTTCTGGAAATCTGACCACATCATGGGAGCGGCCTCCTCTGGAGCTCACAGCCCGCAGTTCGCAGCATGAGCGCCGCGAACTGCGAGCTGAAGCTCGAATTGATTACTTCGAGTAGAGCTCGACGATGAGCTGTTCCTGGATCGGCAGGCGGATGTCTTCGCGCTTCGGAACATCCGTCACCGTGCCGCGGAACTGATCGGGCTCGAGCTGGAGCCAGGACGGAACGCCGCGTCCGGCGGCCGTTTCGACGGCCTGGCGGATCTGATCGTTCTTGCGGCTCTTTTCGCGCACCTGCACCACGTCGCCTTTGCGAAGCTGGTACGAGGGCACATTGATCTTCTTGCCGTTCACCTCGATATGTCCGTGGCGGACGAGCTGGCGTCCCTGGGCTCGCGAGGAGGCGAAGCCGAGAGAGTAGGCCACGTTGTCGAGCCGGAGCTCGAGCTGGCGGAGCAGGTTCTCGCCGGTGATTCCGGTGCGCTTTTCGGCGCGCTGGAAGTAGAGACGGAACTGCCGCTCGAGCAGGCCGTAGATGCGCTTGACCTTCTGCTTCTCACGAAGCTGAATGCCGTAGCCGAGGACTTTGGAACGGCGACGGCCGTGCTGTCCCGGAGCGTAATTGCGGCGCTCGATGGCGCACTTGTCCTTGAAGCAGCGATCGCCCTTCAGGAACAGTTTCATGCCCTCACGCCGGCAGAGCCGGCAGACGGGATCGGAATAACGAGCCACTATGCCTCCTGATCGTTCGCACCCGCCGCAC
>DATELS010000448.1:0-5610 GCA_035276365.1 Thermoanaerobaculia bacterium | reverse complement strand
TGACGAACGACGGCGTGATCCGCGCGAACGGCGCGGCGTCGAACTAGGAGGCCGGCGCGGGCGGCTCGGTGTGGATCACCGTGGCCAACGCGATCGGCGGCACGGGACGCGTCGAGGCGAGAGGTCCGGGCGGCGTACATCGCAGCGGCGGCGGCGGCGCGGTCGCCATCGAGTACGGCACGTCGACCGGCACGGTGCTCGCCAACGCCAGCGCCGCGAGCGGCGCGAGCCAGTACGCGCACGGCGGTCCGGGCACCGTCTATCTGAAGAGCGCGACGTCCACGTACGGCGATCTCGTCATCGACAACGCCGGCGTGAACTGGAGCGACGCGAACCTGCCGTCCCTCGGCAACGGAACGGCGCTCACCGGAACCTCCGGCGCGACGCTCGTCACCGATCGCAGCACGAACATCCCCGCGTACTTTGCCGGCCACTGGGTCGAGATCACGAGCGCGACCGGCACGGTCAAGGGTCTGTGGCGCATCGCCACGATCAACACGAAGACCGTGACGCTCACGCCAAACGGCAGCGAGACGATCAACCTCGCCGTTGGCGACGCGTGGCAGGGCATCTATCGCTTCGACAAGGTCCGCCTCAGCAACTACGGCAAGGTCACGAGCGCCGATCCGATCCGCACGACGGACTTCGATGTCCCGAGCGGCGTGGTCGAGCTGCGCTCGCCGATCGCAACCACGAACACGACCGTCTCCAACGGCGCGCAGGTCTGGGCGAACTCGATCAAAGCGCAGACGATGACGGTCGCCGGCACGCTGTCGCAGTACTGGACCGACAACAACTCGCTGGATCTCGACGTCGCCGGCACGCTCACGGTCGCATCCACCGGCGTCATCGACGCGACCGGCCGCGGCTACGCGCCGAACGTCACGTACCCCGGCGCCTCCACTCCCGGCTACGCCACCTCCGGCTCGCACCTCGGCTTCGGCGGCGTCTACGAGAATCCGCCCGGAAGCACGTACGGCAGTGTGTATCGTCCGCGCGAGGCGGGCGGCGGCGCGAACCGCGGTCCGGGCGACGGCAACTACGGCGGCGGCGCGATCCGCATCCAGGCCGCGACGCTGACGAACGACGGCACGATCCGCGCGAACGGCGGCACGGGCAACTACGAAGCCGGCGGCGGCGGCTCGGTGTGGATCACTGCTCCGACGATCGGCGGCTCCGGCCGCATCGATGCGCGCGGCGGCGGCAACGTCCATCGCAGCGGCGGCGGCGGCGCGATCTCGATCGAGTACACGACCGCGACCGGCACCGTTCTCAACAACCTCGGCACCGCGCCTCCGCCGTCGCAGTACGCGTACGGCGCTCCCGGCTCGGTCTACACGAAGGGCGGCACGTCGACCTACGGCGACATCCGCATCGATAACGAAGGCCGCAACGGCCCGGCGACGATTCTTCCGTCGCTCGGCCGCGGCAACGCCATCACGGGCACGAGCGGCGCGGTCGTCGTCACCGACGCGAGTGCGAACTTCCCGGCGTACTTCGCCGGACACTACGTCGACGTCTTCACGCCGAGCGGCAGCCGCAAGGGCACGTGGCGCATCGCCTCGATCACCGGCAAGACGTTCACGCTGCAGCCGAACGCCAGCGAGACGATCGACGTCGTCGCCGGCGACACATGGCGCGGCGTGTACCTCTTCGACAAGATGACGCTGCGCAACGCGTTCGTCAGCCTCCTCGACGACATCCGCTCCGCGCGCGATCTCGACTCCGTCTCGACGCTCACGATCAACGATCCGCCGGTGCTCAACGCGGCGCTGATCTCCACGGTCAGCCGCGCGGACGGAGACTTCGTGGCCGGCGTGGCGGGAGCAGTCACCGATCTCCATCCGCCCATCACTCTCATCGCGACGAACAAGCGCACGAGCGCGACGTTCAGCGGCACCGCCGCGGGCGACGGCTCGTTCGCCGTTGCCGTGACGGGCGTTCCGGGCGACACGTTCACGCTGCGCGCGACCGACTCCTTCACGCTGCGCGCAACGTCGGCGACGATCGACGTCACCGGCGCGCTGGCGAACAACAACGCCGTGGCGTCGGTCACGCTCGCGACGTCCACCGCGGTGAGCGGCAAGAAGGTCGACGCGACCGTGCGCATGAAGTTCCCGGTGCGTGGCGCGACGGGCGTGGTCACGCTCACGAGCTCGGATCCGTCCGTGACCGTGCCGGCGACGGTGACCATCCCGTCCGGCGCGAGCGCCGTGTCCTTCTCGATCACGACTCCCCCGTTCGACGACGACAGGAACGTCACCATCACCGCAACGAACAACAACACGTCGCAGTCGGCGACCCTCCTTCTTCTCGACAACGACAACGGGATCACGATCGGGCTCGCGCCGTCGACGGTCATCGGCGGTCAGAGCATGAACGGCACGGTGATCCTCGGCATGGGCGCCCCCGCCGGCGGCGCGACGGTCACGCTCGCGAGCTCTGACACGCGACTGGCCACCGTGCCGAGCACGGTCTTCATTCCGGCAGGAACATCGTCCGCCGACTTCACCGTCACGACGTACGCCGTTGCCGCGAACGCGAGCGTCCGGATCAGCGGCACGTACGGCAGCAGCAACCTCGCATTCGCGACGATCACCGCGTGCAGCGGTCTCGGCGCCGTCGCGAAACCGGCCGCACCCGCGCTCGACGCGACGTGGGTCGATGACGCGACGCCCGGCAACGTCACGCCGACCGGCGACAGCGCGATCGACGCGTCGCAGGCGGCAACCGGAACTTCCTCCATCCATCTCACCGGCGCCGCCGGCACGCACACGTTCGCATTCACCGGCGCGACGGCGTTCCCCGTCACGCCGAACGACAAGCTCGTGCTCTACGCGCTCGCCAATCCGTGCAACCCGCCGAAGCAGATCCTCGTCGGCTTCAAGGCCGGTTCTTCGGAGTACCGCGCGTCGTGGGGCGAGAGCCGCATCGAGGTGACGACGTCGCACACGCGCATGGGCAGCCTTCCGGGCGGCGCGGAATGGGTGAGGCTCGAGGTGCCCGCGAAGGCGATCGGCATCACGAGCAACGTCTCCTTCACCGAGCTGTCGGTGCGCAGCGTCGACGGCGAAGCGTGGATCGACTCGATCGGCAAGAGCGGATGCGTGCTGACGCAGGCGCCACCGCCGCAGTACGGGCCGAACGAACAGGTCTGGTTCGACGACGATCTCCCCGCGGGCGCGACGACGCTCGCCGCGGGCGGCTTCACCAGCGCGTGGACGTGGGACACGACGCAGATCGCGAGCGGCACGCGCTCGCAGATCGAGCCGCTGCGCAGCGGCTTCCACGATCACCTCGTCGATGGCGCGGCGGAGCCGTTCGCCGCCGGCCGCGCCGATGTGCTCTTCGCGTACGTTTATCTCGATCCCTGCAATCCGCCGCGCATGGTCATGCTGCAGTGGGGCGACGGCGTGAACTGGAATCACCGCGCCTTCTGGGGCGAGAGCCTCTCGCCCCTCGGCGGCTCCGAAGGCACGCCGAGCCGGTGGCGCGTCGGACCGCTTCCGCCCGCCGGCGGGTGGGTGCGCCTCGAAGTGCCCGCGCAGGACGTCGGTCTCGCCGGCAGTGCGATCCGCGGCATGGCTCTCGGCGTCTACGACGGCCAGGCCTGGTTCGACCGCGTGGGCAAGGTCGCGCGCGTCAATGTCGCTCTGGGTAAGACGGCGAAGCAGTCGTCCGACTACGCGCCGCAATATCCCGCGAGTCGCGCGGTCGACGGCAACATCGCCAGCACCGACGACTCGTTCAGCGTCACCGCAAACAACGTCAACCCGTGGTGGGAAGTCGACCTCGGCGCCTCCTACTCGATCGACACGATCGACGTCCGCGGCCGCACCGACTGCTGCCCCGATCAGACGTCGAGCTTCTTCGTCTTCGTGTCCGACGTGCCGTTCACGGCCAGCGATTACCCGACGATTCGCGCGCAAAGTGGCGTGTCGTCGTACGCGATTCCCGGCACGGCGAACCCGTTCATCAGCGTGGCCGTCCGTCGCACGGGCCGCTACGTGCGTATCCAGCGCACGAACAACGGCAACCTCACGCTGCCCGAGGTGGAGGTGTGGGCGGCGGCAGCGGCGATGAGGACGAATATCGGTGCCGGCCGCGCCACCACGACCGGATCGAGCACGTGGGATACGTGGGGAAATCCGGAGAACGCGAACAACGGCGTCGTCAACAACGGCTACTCCAGCGGCGGCTCGATGTTCCACACGCGCTCCGGCGGCGACACCGATGCGTGGTGGGAAGTCGACATGGGCGCGGTGCAGCCGATCTCCACGATCGACGTCTGGGGACGCATCGACTGCTGCGCGGACCAGACGGCGAACTACTACATCCTCGTCTCCGACGTTCCGTTCACGTCGAAGGTCTTCGCGACGTCGATCGCGCAAGCCGGCGTGTCCGTCTACTTCAATGGACCGCAGAAGACGGTCGTGTCGTTCCCCATCAACCGTACCGGCCGGTACGTGCGCATGCAGCGCCAGGGCACCGGCCAATTCGTTTCCCTCGACGAGCTTCAGGTCTGGGGACAGCAGCCCACGCTCAAACCGATGAGTAAGCCCGCGGATCCGGCGGGAGCCACCCAGTGAAACGAGAGAGTTTTATGTCCACGATGAAGAAGACTTTTGTTGCGTTGCTGTTGTCGTTGAGCGCGTTCGCGCAGACGGCGCCGACCGTGCGCGAGCTCGTGCCGGCGACGGCTCCCGCGGGAGCGCGCGTCGTGATCAGCGGACGCGGACTGGCGGACGCGAACCTCGCGGTCGCATTCGGATCGCTGAGCGCGACGATCGTGCAGCGCAACGAGCGCTATCTCGAAGTGATCGTGCCCGCGGCGGCGACGAGCGGCAACGTGCGCGTGACGCAAGGTGCGACGCTCATTCGTGAGCTGCCGTTTACTTTGGCGACCGATCCCAAGTACGTGGTGTCGACGCTCGCCGGCGGCAAGGACACGAAGAATCAGGTCTTCAAGCATCCCAACGGCGCGGCGGTGGTGTTGCCCGATGGCAACATCGCGGTCGCCGATGAGCAACACGATGCGATTCAACTCGTCACGCCTTCCGGTGTCGTGTCTGTTTTGGCCGGCGGTGGCAAGAAGGGCTCGAAGGACGGCAAGGGCTCCGCGGCCGAGTTCAATTCGCCGCGCGACATCACGTTCGACGCGGTCAACCGCGTGCTGTACGTCTCGGACAGCGGCAACAGCAGCATCCGCCGCGTGGCACTCGACGGCACCGTCACGACGGTCGCGGGCACGGGCAAGCAGGGCTACAAAGACGGCACGGGCAGCGTCGCGCAGTTCAAGGACCCGCACGGTCTGACCGTCGCCTCGGACGGCGCGATCTACATCGCCGACACGAAGAACAATCGCATCCGCAAGATGCTCCCCGACGGCACGGTGACGACGTTCGCCGGCACGGGATCGAAGGGCAACAACATCACGGACGGTGCGCTGCTCACGGCGACGTTCAACGAGCCGAAGGGCATCGTCGCCGCGGGGCTCACGCTCTACGTGGCCGACACAAAGAACAACGCCATCCGCAAGATCGCGGACGGACAAGTCACGACAGTCCTCTCGTTCCCGCGCACGGGCGACGACGACGATCCGGATGATGG
>DATELS010000447.1:0-3225 GCA_035276365.1 Thermoanaerobaculia bacterium | reverse complement strand
CTTCGTCGAAGTGGAGCCGGGCGTCGACGGCCTCGTGCATGTCTCGCAGCTCCCGCACGGCGTGAAGCCGGGCGATCCGGAAGTGGCGATCGGCACGCACGTGCAGGGCTGGGTGCGCGAAGTCGATCCGTCGAAGAAGCGCCTCTCGCTTTCGTTGCGCGCGGTCGCGGTGTCGGATCCGTGGGAGACGGCGTCGCAGAAGTATTCGATCGGACGCGTGGTCGAGGGCACGGTGGATCACGGCGCCGCGCCGGGAATCTTCGTCGAGCTCGAGCCGGGTCTCACGGGTCTCATCCCGAACTCGGAGATCGTGGTGCCGCACGGCGGCGATCCGTCGACGGCGCATCAGCCGGGCGAGAAGCTGCTGGTGCGCATCATGAGCATCGACGCGCAGCGCAAGCGCATCTCGCTGAGCCACGAGGCCGCGAAGGCCGCCGCGGAGCGCGAGGAGTACTCGAAGTTCATGGATGAGCGGAACGACGAGAGCGCGGGCGAGTCGGCGATGGCGCTGGCGTTCCGCCGCGCGATGGAATCGCGCAAGCGATAAAGGTTGCTCGACAAATGAAAAAGGCCGCCTTTCGGCGGCCTTTTTTGTTTTTACCGGTCGCGCGTCGACGCGTAGATGAGTCCCGCGCCCAGGGCGAGGGCGGCGACGCCGGCGGCGACTTTGCCGGGGTTCTCTTTCGCGAACGTGCTCGCCTTCGTGCTGCCGTCCTTCAGATAGTCGCGCGCGGTGTTGAGGTACTCGTCGATGTCGACGTTCTGGAACTGCGACTTGAGGTTGTTGATCATGTCCTCGGTGATGCCGAGCTTGCCGAGGAACTGCTCGAGACCGGCGTTGCCGCGATTGAGCGGCTGACCGCAGTGCGCGCACGTGCCGGTGCCGCCGCTGGTCTCGCTCGCGCTCGTTAGGCCGAAGTTGCCCGCGGCGCTGCTGCCGCTCGTGCCCGGCGCGTTGCTCGCGCCGGTCGTGCCGGTGTTGAAGCCACTGCCGATACCGCTGTTGGGGTTGTTCTGATCCATACGTGCTCCTCCTTATTCGCGGGTCTCGCCGCGCGCTTCGCCCGGCTCGTAGCTGCGCCGGTGCGTGCCGATGCGCGGGTCGCCCGATTTGTTCGTGAAGCGATCCTCGTCGTTCCATCGATCGTCAGCGATGGTGCGCAGCTCCTGATCGCTCTGGTGATCCGAGCCGTCGCTGCGGAACGATGCCTTCGAGCTGGTGACGGGAGGCATGTACGCGCGATCGAGGACGTCGAGCGGAATGTCGGTGTTGCGCTGCGTGGGACGCGCCGCGCGGGGCGCCTGCGGTCGAGTGTTCCGCGTTTGTGCGTCGATCGCGGGAGCCTCAGCCGTCTCCTCCGTCGACCGATGGAAAAGACGCTTCAGAAATCCACTGATCCGTGCCATGAGCTTCCTTTCTGAGTGCGAGATCGCACGCGAGAAAGCAGTGCAAGGACGGTGCTGAAAACAGATCGCTAATCGTCGAGCTTCGCCACCATCACGCGATCCGTCTGCACGTCCGATCCGACGATGAACGGCTTCGCGCCAGCGTCGCGGAAGCCGCACTTTTCGTAGAACGCAATCGCGCGCGGATTGCGCTCCCACACCGCGAGCCACACGGCATCCGCCCCGAGCTCGCGCGCGATGCGCTTCGCCTCGGCCATCATCGTCTGCGCGACGCCGCGTCCGTGCCACGCGCGATCGACGTAGAAGCGCGCGATCTCGACCGCGTTCTCTTCATCGGGCAGCGGCGCGCGATGCAGTTGCATGAACGCGATCGCGACTCCATTCTCCTCGGCGAGTATCGTGATGAGGTTCGCGTCTTCGAGCTCGCGGCGCTGTTGCGTCTCGCCGTACGTCTTCGCGAGAAATGCGGCCATGTCCTCGGGCGTGTTGTCGCGCGCGAACGTGTCGTGAAACGTGCGGGCGCCGAGGTCGGCGAGGGTCGCGGCGTCGGCAGGAGTGGCGCGGCGTACGATCATTTGGAATACGTCACGCGCCAGATCACGCCGGCGCCGTCATCCGTGACGAGCAGTGAGCCGTCGCGCAGCACGAGCAAACCCGCGGGGCGTCCCCACACCGTGCGCTCGCGCGGATCGGGCGCCCAGCCGATCACGAAGTCGTCGTAGCCGCCGCTCGGTTGTCCGTTGCGAAAGGGGATGTGCACGACTTTGTATCCCGTGCGATCGCCGCGATTCCACGAGCCGTGCAGCGTGACGAACGCGCCGGCGCGATACTTCGCGGGGAACATCGCGCCGTCGTAGAACGCGATCGCGATCGGCGCGGAGTGCGACTGAATGAGCACGGAAGGCACGACGCTCTTCTTCACGAGCTCGGGATGCTCGCCGCTGCGCCGCGGATCGGGATGCGGACCGATGTACGCGAACGGCCATCCATAGAACGCGCCGTCTTTCACCTCGGTCGCAAAGTCGGGGACGAGATCGTCGCCGAGTCCATCGCGCTCGTTGACGACCGTCCACAGCGCGCGATTCGCAGGATTCCACGCGAGTCCGATCGGATTGCGCAGTCCGGACGCGAACGTGCGCCTGCCCGTGCCGTCCGCGTGGTACTCCGTGATCGCCGCGCGCAGCGGATCGTCCGACTCGTCGCTGACGTTCGACCGCGAGCCGATCGCGACGTACATCTTCGTTCCCGCCGCGTTGAAGATGATGTTGCGCGTCGAGTGGCCGCCGCCCGGCACGATCGCGATGCGCGTCGGACGTCCGCCCGCAATCTGTCCCGGCTTGTAGTCGAAACGTTGAATCGCATCGGTCTCGCCGACGTACAGCGAGTCGCCGCGAAACGCGAGGCCGAATGGCTCGCGCAGCGCCGACGCGAACACGAAGCGCTGCGTTCCGCGCAGCACGTGAATCTTGCCGGCCGCGGTGTCGGCGAGAAAGACGTCGCCGTTCGGCGCGAGCGCGAGGTTGCGCGGATCGGTGAATCCCTGCGCAAACAACGCGACGTGAAATCCCGGCGGCGCGACGAGCGTCGCGTTCGCGGGACGCGCGATGACACGCGGAGGATTTCCCGCGCTCGGCGTGTGGAACGGACGTGGCAGGCGATCGGGACGAATGTCGTAGTGGCCCAGCTGGAGCGCCGCGAGCACGAGGAGCAGGAGCATGCGAATACACTACCGCGCCATGAAGCGCACCGTCTTCATCCTCATCGTTCTCGCACTTCCTCTCCACGCACAACAAACGCAGAAGCCGCCGCTGCACGGCG
>DATELS010000446.1:0-4929 GCA_035276365.1 Thermoanaerobaculia bacterium | reverse complement strand
CCGCGGTGACATCGCGCGCGTTCGCGCGCGGACCAAACACGAGCACGACCTGCTCGTGCGCGCGAATCTCCTCGAACTGCGCGGCCTCGAGCACCGATGCGATGCGATGAACGCTCGTCACGCCGCCAGTCTGGCTCGCCCGCCGCGCCCGCTGAACCGGAAAGGGATGGATGTGGCGGATTTAGGGATGGGGGGTGTTACGGCAGGGAAACTTTGAGATCGCATACGAGATTCGAACGAGCGCTCCGGCTCCGACGAAGACCTCGACGCGATCCTCGGTCACCTCCGCAACATCGCGTGCAAATTCGCACGTTCCCTCGGCCTCATCTCCTCGTCCCACGTAATCCTCACGGTCGACGACACTCGGCTTCTCGTCGGTGCGCTCCGACAAAGGGCTGGCGATCGTGTGCGATTTGGCAGTAGATCGGAATGAGGTGACACTGGACCTTCGACGGTGGGCGGGTGGGGGAAGGCCGGAGTGCGGCGATGACGCCACGGCGAAAAAGCGAAGAGCAGCGTCCGTCACTATTTTCGAGTGGCATAGACATCGGAGGCTGAGAATGCATCTGCAATCCGCTCTCGGTTTGAAAGAAGAGCTCAATGATCTTTTCGCGTCGAAACGCGACGATGAGCCGCCGCGATCGTTTGCGATTGGAGTTGCGCCTGGGTCGCAGCCGCTGCAATTCGCGCTCGCCGTCCGCGCCGCGTCGCCACAGGACCTTACCGAGTCAGATCTGTCGTTAATGACGGCCCGAGCAAGCGGCGAGATTGATATACGCTTTACCGGCGGAATCCGCGCCCTCGGTTCGGCCGCGGCCACGTTGATCGATGGTGTGCGCATCGGCGCGTCAGTCGCACACCACCGCTGCAGCGCCGGCACACTGGGATTTTTTGCCGTCGCGCACGATGGCACCATCGGCCTCGTTTCGAATAATCACGTGCTGGCGATTTGCGATGAGGGAGAGGAAGGTGATGACATTGTGCAGCCGGCACCGAGTGACGGCGGCGAGCGCCCGCGCGACGTCATTGCGCATCTCGAGGGAACATACCCGCGGCTCAGACAGGCGAACGCGCGCGTCGATTGCGCGTTCGCGCGACTGACGAGCGGCGTCCGCTACGACGGCCTTGGCCTTGAAGGCGCGCGGAAACTTTCCATCATACCGGCACATCCTGAGGAGCGGGAGGAAGTCTGCAAGATCGGCCGGACCACGGGCACGACTTATGGCCAGATCAGCGCGTTCGAGCTCGACCGCGTCGTCGTGAATTACGCCCGCTGGCCGATTCGCTTCAATGGCCAGATCGAAATCCAATCGCTCGACGGCAAACCTTTCAGCCGCGGCGGCGACAGTGGAGCGCTCGTGTTCAGCCGCGACGGGAATCAGCCAATCGGGCTGGTTTTCGCGAGCTCTCTCCTCGGCGGCGCGGGCAACGTGGGGCTGACCTACGCCAATCCGATCGACGACGTGCTGGCCGAGCTCGGCGTTACATTGCTATCGTGACTGCAGCCACCATCGAGCGCGCGCGCGCGGCGAAAGCCGTGATCGCCGCACTTTTCGAAAACGTCACGGAGGTCTGCGCGATCGGGATTACAGCGCGGGATGGCGGTTACGCTGTCAAGGTTAACGTCACCGACGCCTGTGCGCGATCGCTTCAAATCCCTGGTGAAGTCGATGGGGTTCCTGTGATCGTGACGGTCGTCGGCGACATTCTGCCGCTCTGACGGAAAATTGGTCGGGCCGCGGTCGTCTGTAAGAGTGAAGCGCGTAACGCCCACGCATACGATGACGACGAATAGTCGGGTTCTGCATGCCCCGGTGCAGTCTCTCAAGCTTTTACCGACCACTGTCGTCGGCATCATCGCTGTCGTTGTTTTTATCTTCCGTTCGGACCGGCCATTCGCAGCGGCGGGCTTGCTGATGCTGTCCGTCGCCATCGGCTTCGTAATGCATCGATTGAAGCCGGACTCGCGCCTGCGCTCGGAACTCGCGTGCTGTGAATACGCGAAAGCCGTTCTGCTCATCGTGTACGCCGTATTGATTCCCTCGGAACTAACTCGAGTCGCCGCGTGGTTCTTGAGTGGTTTCTCCTTTGTGGCTGCCCTGTGCATCACCCTTATGATCGCCATTCTAGCGGTACAGGCGTTGCGCAATGTGCCGTCGGACACGGCCACGAGTCTGACGGAACTGCGGAACGATAATGCACTCGCACTTCTTGCGCTCGTCCTGGCGTTCCTCTACGTCACCTATTTTCTGTCGCTCGCCTTGGGGTTCACTGACCGCTTCGCGCAGCGTGACCTATGGGCGATTGATTTCAGTCCGTCCAAGAAGGATATCTTTCATTCGGCCACACAGTCGGGCGAACCGAAAATGAAACCGTTGTGCGTAGGCGACGAAAAACCGGTGCGGCGGTTTTTTTTCGTGCAGTCAGCGGCAACGATGGCCTGCACCGTCGCTGCTTGTAGCCGTGCGGATTCCAGCAAGGAACTTCAGGAAATGATCTGCGCGAGTGGCGCGCCGCGACGGCGTGACGCTTTCAAAAAGCTCGCACTCGCGGAGTGCGGAAAAACGGCTGACGCAATGCAGCTTCGCGCCGCGGCATGGAACGCGCGCGAGCTGTACGAGTTGCGCGAAGTGTTTCACAAATTCGCAAGGGCGGGTGGGAGTAATTCCCACCTTATCGAAATTTGCGGCCATGCGAATGACGCGAAGCTATCGGGCAGCCCGCTCAGCGGGTACGGCTCGAACCTCGAAATCTCGAAACAGCGGGCCGAGCAGGTCGAACGCTTGCTGCAGTCGGAGTTTCGCAAGGCCGTAGCGGGCGTGCCCGAGCCGTCCGTCCGCTGGCTGGCATATGGCGTGTCAAACGAAGAATCGTTCCTGAACGGTGCGGTCGATCCGGACGCTGAGGGACTCGACCAGAAGCTCTCCGTCGAGGTGTTCGTCCAACCGATCGCTGTTCCGTACATCGACGGCAAGCTGAACGAAACGCAAGCGGAAATGACGAACGCCACGAGAATGCTGGCGGCGAGCAACACTCCTCGTGATCTCCAGCTGATCGACTACCTCTATTTCACGATCTACACGATTACCACCACCGGTTACGGCGACATTGTGCCGGTCAGTGACTGGGCGAAGTTCCTCGTGTCGATGGCCAATCTCATCGAGCTCCTCTTCGTGGTGGTGCTCGTCAACGTGATTGCCAATGTGCGGCCGTTGTCCACGGGGGGCGCGGCAGGAGACGAACATGCGAATCGCTCTTAGGTCTTTCTATGTGTTTCTCGCGATCAGGGTGGCGGCCCAGACTGCGCTGCCGCCGCCGCGGCGAACCGATTGCCTGCAATGGGATCAGGCCTATGGGCAAGTGGTTTTGTTCGGAGTGATCGCCGTTGTCGGCGTGGCCTTCGTCATCGCCGTTGCCATCGTGTTGCTCGCGTATCGCTTCTGGCCGCTGACACTGGCGCGCACGCGCGTCTGGATCGGCGGCACGATCGCCTTGCTCTTGACGGAATTCGTCGTCGTGGCGTTGCCGCGCGTAGCACCGCTCGGCCGCGGGATCTTCGCCTCCATCGATGCGCGCTATCCGATTTGTCAATCGATGTCCTTTGGCGCGCACGGGCTCCTCGGCGGCGCGATCGGGAAAGGCGTCGCCGCGTATGCGCAGTGGCAGGCGATCACTCTTCTGGTCACTGGCGGCGCGTTCGTGGGGGCGCTGCTCGCATGGATCGTCTGTGAGTGGCTGCTCAGTACGCGCGGCTTGAAAGCGATGGCGCAGGGGAGCGAGTCATGAGCAAGGTCATCGCCATCGGCGGAACGGGCCAGCTCGTGGCCTACTACTACCTGCAGCTGTACCTCCTCGGCGTCATCGACGAGGCCCCGGACCTCGTCGTCATCGACACCGACGCGATCCTGAAGCCGATCGTCCGCATCAAAGATTTTCTCGAGCTGCTGCGCACGAGCGCGGCGCAAAACACGACGGCCGGCAACGTCAAACTGCCGTCGATCACGACATTCAAAATCGACGCGCCGGAGGCGAATGCCTTTGAGAAATTGTCGGGACTCAAAAACATCCCGGCCGAGCATCCGGCGCGTGCGTTCTTCGACCGCGAGAGCGGACAGCAATCACTGGCGAAGGGTCTCTACGCGCGGCCGGCTTTGTCGTCGGTCGTCGCGCGTGAACAGATGCCGGACGCGTTGTTTCAGCCCGCGCGTGACGCGACGACCGTCGCCGTCGGCTCGATCATCGGCGGAACCGGCGGCGGTTTGCTGGCCCCCGTGGTCGACCGCGTGAAGGCGCTCATGCATCGCCTGAACGTCGAGAGCCGCGTGCGGGCGGTGCTGTTCGGCCAGTACTTTGCGCCGGACGAGCAGCAGGGCATCGAAGCGGTGCGCCTGCAATCGAACGAGCTCCTGGTCATGCGCACGGTGCAGGAGTCGCTCGACAAATTGGACTTGTATCGCATTGTGGGCGGCCCCGAGGGGCCGCGGGTGCGGCGGCTCACTGCAAGTGAGGACAAAGAGCACATGCCGTGGCCGGAGCAAGACGACCATCCCGTTTGGGAAGGTGTGAAGGCCTTGCACTTCCTGCTCAACGACACGGTCATGCCGTTCCGCGACCGTTTCGAAGACCGCGAGGTCACGTCGTTTCAATCGCCGTTCTCGGCCGCCGACGCACGGCAGAAACTGATGCGCGCCGTGTCGATGGTGCGCATGGCCGTGTCGAAGCATTTAGTCGAGCGCATTGACAAAGAGCCGTTCCTCTCGCACGTCTGGCGGAAGGACTTGCCGGAGATCCTCATCCACTACTGGCGCATCGCCAAGGATGTTGCGGGCGGCTGGGAGCGCGTGCCGAACTTTCCCGCGGACGTGCAGACCCATCTCGCGGCGCTCTGGTCGGGACAGGGCGATCAGTGGGGCGTCGGCAACGTGTTCC
>DATELS010000445.1:0-4108 GCA_035276365.1 Thermoanaerobaculia bacterium | reverse complement strand
GCATCAGAAGAGGTATGCCGACGCGGCGGCGGATCTGGCGCTGCTGCGGAAGCTCGCGGGGAACGAGCGCGCGATCCTCGAAGGCTCGCTCGCGTACGCGGTGGCGATGATCGCGGCGAACCAGAACGTCGCCGCGCTCGCGGCGCTCAACTCGATTCCGCCGAAGCTCGCGGATGCGAACGATCGCGCGGAGCTCGCATACTGGCGCGGACGCGCGCTCGAGGCGCGCGATCCCGCGGGCGCGGTGCGCGCATATCTCGACGTGTTGCGCACGTCGTCGCCGTTCGCGACGTTCGCGCGGCAGCGCATCGGTCACCTTCCGCGCGACCTCAACGTGCGCGACGCGCAGGTCGCGAATTTGATGAAGGCGAAGCAGTTCGATCTCGCGCGTCGCATTCAGACCGATCGCGTGCTGCTCTCGACGAACGATCGCGAGCCGCAGCTCGAGAAACTCCGCGCGATCTATCACGAGCTCGATGACTATCGCGCGGTGCTCGAGCTCGCGCCCGAGCCGTTCCCGCGCTTCCCGAACGTCGACGCGAAAGATCCGTCCGCGCTGCTCATGGCGATGGGACTCTTCGACGAGGCGGTGCCGGCGATCGAGTCGCGCTGGGGCCTCGCGCCCGCGAAGACCGCGCTCACGCGTTCGTACGGACTCAACCTCGCGGGCGCGGCGCGGCCGTCGATCTACGCGATCGAGGTGATGATGAAGCGCGTGCCGGACGACTACGCGTTCGAGCTGCTCCCGCCGCTCGTGCGCGAGCTGCTCTATCCGCGCTACTTCCGTGGCTACATCGCCGAGGACGCGAAAAAGTACGAAGTCGATCCGCTGGTCGTGTTCGCGATCATGCGCGAGGAGTCGCGCTTCGATCCGCGCGCCAAGTCGCAGGCCGCCGCGCGCGGACTGCTGCAGTTCATCATCACGACCGCGCGCGACATCGGCCGCGACGTGGGCCTGCTCGACGTCGATCCCGAGGACCTCTACGACCCCCGCGTCGTCATCCGCCTCGGCGCGAAGTACATCAGCGAGCTCGGCGAACAGTTCGAAGGCAATCGCTACCGCGTCGCCGCCGCATACAACGCCGGCCCGAAACAGGTCGCGCTCTGGACGCGCCTCCAACCCGCGCCCGGCGATGACTTCTTCGTGACGGCGGTGAGCTTCGACGAGACGAAGGGGTATGTGAGGAAGGTGATCGGGTCGTACGAGCGGTACCGCTAACCGATCACTCGCTCGTACATCTCGCGATACCGCGGCACGATCTTCCCTTCATCGAACCGCTCGATCGCCAGCTCGCGTGCGCGTTTGCCCATGCTGCGCAACGCGGTTTCATCGCGCAGGATCTCGATCGCGCGTTCGGCCATGCCTTCGACGTCGCCCACCGGCAGCAGGAATCCCGTCTCCCCTTCCGTCACCACCTCGGGCAAGCCGCCGGAGCGCGTTGCGATCACCGGCACCTCGCTCGCCATCGCCTCGAGCGCGGCCATGCCGAACGACTCCGACTCGGACGGCAGCAGAAAGAGATCGCATCCGCCGACCACTTCCTCGAGGTTCGGAACGTTGCCGAGGAAGATGACGCGGTTGCGAAGGTGATGGGCGCGCGAGTACGCCTCCGCGCGCGAGCGATCCGGACCGTCGCCGATCATGATCAGGCGGCTCGGCACCTTCGTCAGCACGCGCTCGAACACGTGCACGACGTCCATCACGCGCTTCACCGGACGGAAGTTCGAGACGTGGCAGAGCAGCTTCTCGTCGCGCGCGCCGTACACATTGCAGAACGACTTGTTCTCGCGATGAAAGCGATTCGGATCGACGAAGTTCGGGATCACGTCGATCTCCTTCGTCGTCGAGAAATTCGTCGCCGTCTCGTCCTTCAGCCACTGCGACACCGCGGTCACGCCGTCCGACACCTCGATGCCGAACTTCGTGATCGGCAGGTAGCTCTCGTCGCGGCCGACGAGCGTGATGTCCGTGCCGTGCAGCGTCGTGATCACCTTGAGGTTCGACTGCAGGATCTGCTTCGCGAGATGCGCGCTGATCGCGTGCGGAATCGCGTAGTGCACGTGCAGGATGTCGAGCTTCTCGTACGCCGCGACTTCGGCCATCTTCGTCGCCAGCGCGAGCGTGTACGGCGGATACGGATCGAACAGCGGATACGGCGTGACCGAGACCTCGTGGTAGTGCACGCGCTCGTGCAGGAGATTGAGCCGCGACGGCATCGCGTAGCTGATGAAGTGCACGTCGTCGCCGCGCTTCGCGAGCGCGAGTCCGAGCTCGGTCGCGACGACGCCCGAGCCGCCGAAGGTGGGATAGCACGTGATGCCGATGCGCATCAGACCTCGCGTCCCGCGTATGCGCCGAGGAGGTCGTCGAGGCGGGGAGGCTGTTTGGTGATGAACGCCTCGCCGTACGACACGCCGATCAGCGCGCCGAAGTGTTTCCCGCGCGCCTCGATCATCTCCAGGAACTTCGGATCGGAGATGAACGTCACGGGCTCCTTCGACTTCGGATCGTAGAACTGCGACTTGTACGCGGCGACCGCGCGCATCTTCGTCTTCCACGTCTTCGTACAGTCGACGACGAACGACGGCGCGACCATGTAGTTCTGCATGTAGTACAGCACCGTCTGCGGACGATGAGCGGGCCGCGCCGTCTCCAGCGCCCGCAACCCCGCGTAAAACGACGCCTCGGTGACGATGCGTCCCGTCCGCGTGTGATCGGGATGGCGATCATCCGGCCATGGTCCGACGACGAGCCGCGGACGCCACTCGCGGATCACGTCGATGATCTCGAGCTCCTGCTCGCGTCCCGTCTGCAGGTTGCCGTCGCCGAAGTCGAGCTGGCGGCGAAAGGTGGCGCCCAAAACTTTGGCGGCGTTCTGCGCTTCCTTCTTGCGAGTGTGCGGCGTGCCGCGCGTGCCCATCTCGCCGCGCGTGAGATCGATCATGCCGACGCGCAGGCCGTCGCGTACGAGCTTCACGATCGTCCCGCCGCACGAAAGCTCCACGTCGTCGGGATGCGCGCCGAAGAAGATGATGTCGACTGATTCGCTCAAGACGGACGACCTCCTCTATACATCAACCACCGAAACGACCGGCGCGTTCGGCTCGATCGCGTCGACGAGCTTTTCGACGAGCGCATCGCCGTAGCGGCACCAGTACGCGAACCAGCTCACGACGCGATCCTGCACGTGGCCATCGGGATACAGCGTCGCGACGAGCTCGCGCACCGCGGCGTGTCGCTCTCTGTCTTTGCGCACGAGTCCTTTGACCGCGCGCTCGACGAGCTTGTCGAAGTGAAACTCGAGATGCCCGACGCTGCGCTGGATCGAGCCGGCGAGCGAGTGATCGGCGGGTAGCGCGAGCTCGCCGATCTGCTCGAGCTGCGCGAAGAGATCGAGCTTCGCCTCCTGGGCGATGCTCTTGATGCGCGCGACGCCCTCCGGCTCGCGCTCCGCGAGAATCGCGTCCGGCGTGCGGAAGATCTCCGCGGGATCGACGTCGTAGCGCTCGAATGCGCGCATGACGCGATGCGGCGCGACGAGCGCGTGCCCGCGCAACGCGATCTGCGGCATGGGGACGTCGAGCAGCTCGTGCAGCGGCGCAATCTGCTGGTAGTACGCGACCTCCGCGGGACCGCCGATGAAGATATCGGGCTTGAAGACGAAGTCCTGCAACAGCGGACGCGTGAGCGCGGACGTGCTCGTTTGTTCTGGTTCCTGGTTGCTGGTGGCTGGTTGCCTGTGGCCTTGCTCGTCGATGCGGAAGAGCAGCGTGTATTCGTTGCCCTCCCTTGGGACGACCTGCTCGGCGTAGCCTTTCGCCTTCAGTTCGTCGGCGCGTTTGCCGAGTGCGTGCTGAATCTCTGCGTGTCGCGCGCGGATCTGTTCGAAGAGCGGCGCGCCGGCGCGGCGCAGCTCGGGGAGCAGCGCGTCGACGAGGACGATCTCGTTGCCGAAGATCGATGCGATCAATTCGGCGAAGGAGTCACGGAAGGTGATGCCTTCGCGGAGCCACTGCGGACGTTCGAGATCGAAGAGCGTGAGCAACTGCGCGATCAGCGGCTCGGGCACTTGCTGCGGTCCGACGATGCGACGCGAGTCGCTCGCCA
>DATELS010000444.1:0-9563 GCA_035276365.1 Thermoanaerobaculia bacterium | reverse complement strand
CGGATTGAGGATTGAGGATTGAGAATTGAGGATCGGAGCACGACGAGAACGCCCGCGCCCGGTTCTCTGATCCTCAATCCTCAATTCTCAATCCTCAATCCCCATAGAATGTGGCCGGACTCATGCACGAAACGAGGTTTTGATGCCGTATCGAATCCTGGTCATTGACGACGAGACGGGGATCCGCGAGGCGATCCGGATGACTCTCGAGTACGAGGGTTACAAGATCGACGAGGCGCGGTCGGGGCAGGACGGCCTCGAGAAAGCCGCGCGCACTCCGTACGACGCCATCCTCCTTGACATCAAGATGCCCGTCCTCGACGGCATCGAAGTCCTCGAGAACCTTCGCGAACAAAAAATCTTCACGCCCGTCGTCATGGTCTCCGGTCACGGCGACGTCCACACCGCCGTCGAGTGCACGAAGCGCGGCGCATTCGACTTCCTCGAGAAGCCGCTCAATCGCGACAAACTCCTGCTCACCGTTCGCAACGCCGTCCGCCAGCGCTCGCTCGAAGAAGAGAACATCGAGCTCAAGGAAAAAGCGGAGAAGGAGTATCAGCTCGTCGGCCAGTCGCAGGTCATGACCGAGCTCAAGTCGCAGGTCGAGCGCGCGGCGCCGACGAAGGCGACGGTGCTCATCACCGGCGAGTCGGGCACGGGTAAGGAACTCGTCGCGCGCGAGATCCATCGCCGCTCGTCGCGCGCGAATCAGCCGTTCATCCAGGTCAACTGCGCGGCGATCCCCGATGAGCTCATCGAGTCCGAGCTCTTCGGACACGAGAAGGGCTCGTTCACCGGCGCGGTGCGCAAGCAAACGGGCAAGTTCGTCGCGGCTGATGGCGGCACGATCTTCCTCGACGAGATCGGCGACATGTCGCTGCGCACGCAGGCGAAGGTGCTGCGCGTGCTGCAGGAAGGTGAAGTCGAGCCGGTGGGCTCGGCGACGGTCGTCAAAGTCGACGTGCGCGTGATCGCCGCGACGAACAAGGATCTCGAGGAAGAGATCAAAGCCGGACGCTTTCGCGAAGATCTCTACTATCGACTGAACGTGATTCCGATCCGCACGCCGCCGCTGCGCGAGCGTCGCGACGACATCGCTGTCCTCGCGCAGCACTTCGCGCGACTGTTCTCCGAGGAGCACAACTATCATCCGAAGAAATTCACGCCGGCGGCGCTGAAGGCGCTGAGCGACGCGCCGTGGCGCGGCAATGTCCGCGAGCTGCGCAACATGATCGAGCGACTCGTGATCATGGTGCCGGCGGAGGCGATCGACATCAGCGACCTGCCGGCCGAGTTCTTCCGCACCGCGGTCGACATCATCAGTACCGCGATGCGCCTCACAACGCTGCAGGAGTTCAAGGACGAGGCGGAGAAGGCGTTCATCGTCGCGAAGCTGCGCGAGCACGGCTGGAACGTGTCGAAGACGGCGGAGGCGATCGATACGCCGCGCTCGAATCTCTACAAGAAGATCGAGCAGTACAACATCAAGCGCGAGAGCGGAGCGGGCGTGTCGGCTGACGCGGAGGCATGAAGAACGGCGCGCGATCGATCGGCGTCTTCGACTCCGGCGTGGGCGGGCTGACGGTCTTCCGCGAGATCGCCCGCGCCCTCCCTCGCGAGTCGCTCATCTACCTCGGCGACTCCGCGCGCGTGCCGTACGGAACGAAGTCGCCGCAGACGGTGCTGCGCTACTCGCAGGAGGCGGCGCGGCATCTGCTCGCGCGCGACATCAAGATGCTCGTCGTCGCGTGCAACACCGCGACTGCGGCCGCGTTGCCCGCGTTGCGCGAGTCGCTGCCGATTCCCGTCGTCGGCGTCGTCGAGCCGGGCGCGCGCGCGGCGGTGGAGAAGACATCGGGCGTCGTCGGCGTGATCGCGACGGAAGGGACGGTGCGCTCGCGCGCGTACACGAATGCGATCCGCGCGCTCGATCCCGACGTCGAAGTGATCGAGTCCGCCGCGCCGCTGTTCGTGCCGCTCGCGGAAGAAGGGTGGGCGAACACGCACGTCGCGCGCGAGGTCGCGGAGATCTACCTCGAGCCGCTCATCGACGCCGGCATCGACACGCTCGTCCTCGGCTGCACGCACTACCCGATCCTGCGCGGCACGATCGAGCAGGTGGTCGGCGACGCAGTGCAGATCGTCGACAGCGCGGAGACCACGGCGGAGACGGTGAAGCAGGCGCTCGGAACGACGTCGGGATCTTCAAAGGCGACGCGACAGTTTCTCGTGACCGATGCGGAGGAACGCTTTCGCCGCATCGCGGGCGAGTTTCTCGAGCAGGAGATCGAGCACCTCGAGCTCGTCAGCTTGGGCTAGCGACGAGGAGCAGCACCGCAGGCGCGATGAAGATCGCGAAGAACGGATTGCGCGTCGCGACGAGCGCCCACGTGCCGAAGGCGAGGTACGCGATCGCGATCACGAGCGGCGCGAACGCGGAGACTTGCTGGCCGCGCATGCGCGCGATGAAGACCGCCGCGGTGATCGCGGCGAAGACGACCATCGCCACGCCGCCGAACTGCCATCCGATCTGCAATCCCGTGATGAGGTCCGCCGGCGCATGCGCGGCTTCGAGTTGTGCGCGGATGTTCGGCCAGCCGAGGAGCGAGTGCGCGAGGCTGCTGAGGAGGAGGATGAGCGCGGCGAGGATTCCGAGGAAGTTGCGGAACTTCGTCATGCGAGGAGAATAGCGAAATGACGATCGTCCGCATCGATCACATCAACATCGCCGGCTCCGCGGAGCTGATCGCCCGCTGCCGCGCGTTCTACGTCGACGTCCTCGGCCTCGCCGACGGTCACCGTCCGCCGTTCCGCAGCCGCGGCTTCTGGCTGTACGCGGGCGACGCGCCGGTGGTGCATCTCACGGAGCGCGATGGGAACGGCGTCGCGCACGCCGGTCCGTTCTCGCACTACGCGTTTCAATGCGAAGACCTCGACGCGATGTCGGCGAAGTTGAAGGAGCACGCGATCGAGTTCACGATCGATCACGTGCCCGCGACGCGACAGACGCAGCTCTTCCTGCACGATCCGGCGGGCGTGCCGCTGGAGTTAAACTTCGACGCGTCCTAGCCCCTCACCAAACCTCGCACCGCTTGTCCGCCGGGCGCACCATCGCCGCGTCGGTCTTGCAGCCGAACGCCTTCGCGAACTCCGGCATGTTCGAGAGCGGGCCGATGACGCGGTACTTTGCGACGGGGTGCGGGTCGCCTTGCACCATCATGCGCTGCGTTTCGGGACGCGTTTCGTCGCCGCGGAACTGGCCCCAGGCGATGAAGAACTGTTGATCGGGCGTGAGGCCGTCGAGCGTCGGCGCGGGATGTTGTTGCTGCGCTTTCTGGAACGCGAGGTACGCGATCTTCGCGCCGGCCAGATCGCCGATCGACTCGCCGAGGACGAGGCGGCAGTTGTGGTGGATGTTCGGTTCGATGAAGTAGCTCTCGAACTGATTTGCGAAGCATGTCGTTCGCTCGTTGAAGCGCTTCAGATCGTCGTCCGTCCACCAATTCTTCAGCCGCCCCTGCGCGTCGAACTTCGCGCCCTGATCGTCGAAGCCGTGGCTGATCTCATGACCGATCACGACGCCGATCGCGCCGTAATTCACCGCGTCCACCGCGTTCACGTCGAACGCCGGCGGCTGCAGGATTCCGGCGGGGAACACGATCTCGTTCAGCGAAGGGTTGTAGTACGCGTTCGACGTCGGAGGAGTCATGCCCCAGCGTCCGCGGTCGGTCGGCTTGCCGATCTGCTCGCGGTTGTCGTTCGTCGCGAACTTCAGTCCCGCGACGACGTTGTCGAAATACGAGTCGCGTGAGATCGAAACCGTGCTGTAGTCCTTCCACTTGTCCGGATAGCCGACCTTCGGATTGAACGTCGACAATTTCTCGAGCGCCTTCGCCTTCGTGTCCGGTCCCATCCACTCGAGCGTGCGGATGGTGTCGCCCATCGCCGACAGGAGATTCTTCACCATCTCCTGCATTCTCGCCTTCGCTTCCGGCGGGAAGTAGCGCTCGACATATTTGCGGCCCAGGGCTTCGCCGAGGAGGCTGTCCTCGGATTGAATGCAGCGCTTCCAGCGCGGCTTCATCTCCGCCTGGCCGCTCAGGTACTTGCCGTAGAACGCGAAGTCCTGCTCCGCGATTGGCTGCGACAGATGCTGCGCCGCGTTGTTCAATACCGCCCACTTCAGATACGTCTTCCACGCGCTGAGCGGCGTCGACTTCAATTCCTCTTCCGCGGCAGTCATGAACTTCGGCTGATCGACATTCAGGTCCGCGGGCGCGATGTGCGTGCGATCGAAGAAGCGCGTCCAGTTGAAGTGCGGCGTCATCTTCTGCAGCGCGGCGACCGTCATCTTGTGATCCGTCGACGCCGGATCGCGCAGCGCGACGTTGTCGAGCTGCGCCTTCGCGAGTCGCGTCTCCATCGCGAAGATCGTGTCCGCGGCCTTCTTCGCGTCCGCCTTCGTCGAGCCCGCGAGCACGAACATCTTCGCGATGTGCTCGCGATACTTCTCGCGCGTCTCGACGAAACGCTTCTCGTCTTTCAGGTAGTAATCGCGGTCGGGGAGCCCGAGGCCGCTGGCGTAGACGCGGGCGATGAACTGCGTCGGCTCGTGATTGTCGGGCGAGCCCGCGACGCCGAACGGCGCGGCAATCTGCAGCTCCTGCAGGCGGATCAGCATCTCCTGCAACGCCGTGCGATTCGCGATCTTGTCGATGTCGTTGAACAGCGGCTGGATCGGCTTCACGCCGAGTTTGTTGATGCGCTCCTCGTCCATGCACGAGCCGTAGAAGTCAGCGATCTGCTGCTCGACGCTGCCCTTCGGCCAGTCCGTTTTCTTCGACACGTCTTCGACGATCGTCCGCAGCGACTCCTTGTTCTGCTCGCCCGCCTGCCAGCGCCGGCTCCAGCGATCCATCGACGCGGGGATCGGATTCGCCGCGCGCCACGCGCCGTTCGCGTAGTCGAAGAACGCGGTGCACGCGTCGGCGTTGCGGTTAATGTCGTCGAGGAAGACGCCGCGCTGCGCGGGCTGTTGCGCGGCGAGCGTGGCACCGAGGGCGAGGGCGGCGAGAGCGGCGGTTTTGCGCATGGCCGCGAGTATAAGTGCTCACCATATAATCGCGCCCCAATGGGCGACCGAGTCGAGCGCACGTTTGCGCCGGAGCCGCGCGATGCACCGCGGCGCCGCTTCATGATCGCGGGAGAGCACGTCATCCTGCGCGCGTTCGAGCGCGAGGATGCGGAGCGCTGCTACCGCTGGATGAACGACCCGAACATCGTGCGCACGCTCAAGTCGCGCTATCCGATCGCGTTTCAGAACGAGATCGAGTGGCTCGATCGCGCGATGCATGCGAGCGCGGGCGAGCGTCACTTCGCGATCGAGCGCAAGGACGATCGCGCGCACATCGGCAACGCATCCATTCACGACATCGACTGGGTGTCGCGCACCGCGTCGTTCGGACTCTTCATCGGCGAGCCGAGCGCGTGGAACCGCGGGTTCGGCAGCGACGCCATCGGGACGCTCGTCCGCTTCGCGTTCGAGGAGATGAACCTGCGCAAGCTGCGCATCAACGTATTCGACTACAACGACCGCGCGAAGCACGTCCTCGAGACGCATGGCTTCGTCGTCGAGGGGCGGCTGCGCCGCGAGTTCTACCGCGAGGGCGCGTTTCACGACATCGTCATCCTCTCGGTGTTCCGCGGCGGCGAAGAGCCTCAGGAGAAGACCGCATCATGAGCGAACGAAAAATCCGCGTGCTGATCGCGAAGCCGGGACTGGACGGCCACGATCGCGGCGCGAAGGTGATCGCGCGCGCGCTGCGCGACGCGGGCATGGAAGTGATTTACACGGGACTGCGCCAGACGCCGGAGCAGATCGTCGCGGCCGCGGTGCAGGAGGACGTCGACGCGATCGGCCTGTCGATTCTCTCCGGCGCACACAACGTGCTCTTCCCCGAGATCATGCGCCTGCTGAAGGAAGAGAAGGCGGAGGCGATCATCGTCTTCGCGGGCGGGATCATTCCCGAGCAGGACGTGCCGAAGCTGAAGGCCCTCGGCATCCGCGAGATTTTTCTGCCGGGCACGCCGACGTCGGCGGCCGTCAACGCGATCCGCTCCGCCGTGCAGGGCTGATGCGCCACGAGTTCGTCTTCGATGACGGCGGGATGAACCTGCTGTCGTCGTCGGCGTTGCGTCGCATCCGCGACTCGCTTCCGCGCGACGCGTCGCTGTTCGTGTTCCGCTCGGGACGCGCGAACGTGTTCGCGGCCGGCGCGGACATGGCGGAGATGCAGCGCTTCAAGCCGTGGCAGGCGTACGAGTTCGCGCAACTGGGGCAGGAGGTGTTCGCGTCGATCGAACGATTGCCGTGCATCACCGTGGCGCTGATCGACGGCGATTGCTTCGGCGGCGCGCTCGATTTGATTCTCGCGTTCGACCTCCGCTTCGCCACGCCCCGCTCGCGCTTCTCCCACCCCGGCGCCCGCCTCGGCATCGTCACCGGATTCGGCGGCACGTCGCGCTGGAGGAAGGTGATCACGCGACGTGCCGCGAATCAGTTGTTTCTCGCGAACCGCGTGTTCTCCGCGCGCGATGCCGAGGAGTTGGGGCTCGTCGATCGGGTGGCGGAGTCGCACGAGGAGGAGTTGGCGCGCCTCGAACAGTCCGACCTGCGAATGGTCAAGCAATGGACGAGGCGCGCCGGATCGCGATCTATGGCGCGACCGTGAACGCCCACGGATTGCCGTTCGCGCCTGTGATGCGAATCTGCACGGAGCGGAACGCGCCGTTCGTGTACATCACGTCGTGATAGTCACCGATGTAGCGATCACCGATGCTGTCCGGCGTGAGCAGACTGAGATCGGCGGGACCTTGATTGCTGATCACGTCATCGGTGGTCCACGTCGGCGTGTCGCCGGAGAACGTCACGTACTTTCCGACATGCAGGTACGTCGACTGATTCGCACTGAAGCGATACCACGTCACGAGCAGGTTGCCGTTGTTCGGATCGATGTCGAACGCGGGGAAGAGCTCACGACCGGTCGTGACCGAGAATGACGGCCACGCCGCCCACTGCGCGGCATCGACGCGATAGACGGCCATGCGGATCTTCGTTGACGGTCCGGGCATCGCGCCCGACGGCTCGTGCCAGACGATGATGATGCGGCGGCGTATGCGGTCGATCTTCGCGATCGGCACCGTCCCCGCGCGAAGCGTCACGCCGGGGCTCATCTCGAGATAGTCATTGCGTTGTTGCCCCGTGTAGATGCGCGTCACGCTCGGCACGTCGGTCTTCGTGATCGTGCCGTTGAGGAAGTAGTGGGCGAGCCGGACGCGCACCGCGGTGCTGAGCTGATCGTACGCGGTGTACGACAGATAGACGCCGTTCGCGCCGTCCGACATCACCTGTGGGTTGTGCTCAGTGTTCCATGCGCCCGGGATGTTCGGGATCGTGTAGCCGTCCACGACAATGGGAGAGCCGAACGTCCACGTGAAATCGGCGTTGTGCGTGACGCTCTTGAGGATGATCGTGTTCGTGGTTCCGGGCTGCCTCACGTAGCTCACCCAGAGCGTGCCGTCCGGCGCGAATGCCGCGGCCGGCTTGTCGAATTTTCCTTCTGTCGGAATGACAGTCGGCGTCGACCAGCTCGAGCCGCCGCTGTTCGAGAACCACACCAGCAGCACGAAGGTGCCCGTCGAGGTGTCCTGGCCGAGGGCGACGAGGTAGATGCGCTCGAGCGTCGGGTGTTTGAGCAGAATCGGATCGGCCATCCGGTTGTACGTCGAGTACTGCGGGATGGTCGTGTTCGTGACGATCGAGCTCGTGCTGCGCCACGAGCCGGCGCGCAGACTCGAGTACGCATTGAGGTCCGGACTGAAGTGCATCCAGACGGAGCAGTAGTACTCGACGCCGCTCCCGGACAGATAGGTGACGATGACGGGCTCGGTCTCGATGGCGCTGCTCGTGGTGAGCTGCTTTTCCGCGAGGCGCGTCAACGCGCTCATCGAATTCGCGAGCAAGAGAAGGGCGCAGAGCAAATACAAGAAACGTCGGGCCGGATTCAGGTTCATGTTGGTCTCCTTCGACGAGACCGACGTCCGAACCTGCGTCCTTATTACCGTTTGATATCCTCGCGGCCGGATGGAACCCCTCGAAACACATCTCGATCCGGACTCCGACGACTTCAAAGGCAACGCGGCGCGGTTGCAGTCGCTCGTCGACGAATTGAAGCGGCGCGTCGAGCGCGCGCGGCAGGGCGGGGGCGAGAAGTACCTTGCGCGGCATCGCGAGCAGGGAAAGATGCCGCCGCGCGAGCGCATCGCCGCGCTGCTCGATCCCGACACCGCGTTCCTCGAGCTCTCACCGCTCGCCGCCACCGGCATGTACGACGACGACGCGCCGGCCGCGGGCATCATCACCGGCGTCGGCCGCATTCGCGAGCGCGAGTGCCTCATCATCGCCAACGACGCCACGGTCAAAGGCGGCACGTACTTCCCGATGACCGTGAAGAAGCATCTGCGCGCGCAGGAAGTCGCTCTGCAGAACCAGCTCCCGTGCGTCTACCTCGTCGACTCCGGCGGCGCGTTTCTCCCGCTGCAGGCCGAAGTCTTTCCCGACCGCGAGCACTTCGGGCGCATCTTCTACAACCAGGCCGTGATGTCCGCGCAGGAGATCCCGCAGATCTCCGCGGTCATGGGCTCGTGCACCGCGGGCGGCGCGTACGTGCCGGCCATGTCGGACGAAGCCGTCATCGTCAAAGGCACCGGTACCATCTTCCTCGGCGGACCTCCGCTCGTGAAGGCCGCGACCGGCGAGGAAGTCACGGCCGAGGAGCTCGGCGGCGCGGACGTGCACACGCGGATCAGCGGCGTCGCCGATCACTTCGCCGACGATGACGCGCATGCGATCGCGATCGTGCGCAACATCGTCGAGAACCTGCGGCTCGAGAAGCGCGAGCCGGAGACGCGCGTCGAATCCGAGGAGCCGCGGTACGATCCGAAAGAACTGTATGGAGTGATTCCGCGCGACCTGCGGCGTCCGTACGACGTGCGCGAAGTCATCGCGCGCATCGTCGACGGCTCGAAGTTCCACGAATTCAAAGAGCGCTATGCGACGACCATCGTCACCGGCTTCGCGCGCATCTTCGGCTACAAGGTCGGCATCCTCGCGAACAACGGCGTCCTCTTCTCCGAGTCCGCGCTGAAGGCGACGCACTTCATCGAGCTGTGCAACCAGCGGCGCATCCCGCTCATCTTTCTGCAGAACATCACCGGCTTCATGGTCGGCAAACAGTACGAGCGCGGCGGCATCGCGAAGGACGGCGCGAAGATGGTCCACGCCGTCGCCAACTCGGTCGTCCCCAAGTTCACCGTCGTGATCGGCGGCTCGTTCGGCGCCGGCAACTACGGCATGTGCGGCCGCGCCTATTCGCCGCGCTTCCTCTGGATGTGGCCGAACGCGCGGATCAGCGTGATGGGCGGCGAGCAGGCCGCGGGCGTGCTGACGACGGTCAAGCGCGACCAACTCGCGCGCGAGGGCAAGGAGCTGTCGGTCGACGAAG
>DATELS010000443.1:0-4050 GCA_035276365.1 Thermoanaerobaculia bacterium | reverse complement strand
CGTCCGCCACAATCACCGCGTCCGCCGCAATCACCGCGTCCACCGCAGGAGCCGCGTCCGCCTCGCGCGGAAGGCGACGCATCGGGCGACGGCGCGCGCAAGAAGCGCCGCTTCCGCAGACGTCGTCGTGGGGGCGGTGGTGGTGAGGGCGGCGGGGGCGGCGAGCCGAAAGGCGAATAGCGCGCGACGTTATGGCGCGTCGGGATTCGGCACCGCGAGCGTTTTCGTCGCGGGACGCGGACGATTCAGCCGCAGATGTCGCGCCGAGCACTCCGCGAATCCCTCGCAGCGAATGCAGTAGCCGTCGACCGCCTCCGGCTTGTAATCCGCGGGCGGACAGATGTTCACGCCGGGCACCGTCTCGCGATCCGACTGCGCGATCAGCCGCTCGATGTCCGGCTCACTCGCTCCCGCGAGCGCCTGTTTGATCCCCGCGTACCGCGCGGCGTTGTGCATCGCCATCACATCCGCGCGCAGCGCCGGCGGCACCTCCGCCGTCTTCGCGGGCGGCACGAACTTCACGCGCACGCGCTGCGAGAGGTAGTACACGTACGCGATCGCCGCGCCGCCGAGCGCCGCGAGATTCGCCATCCCGCCGGAGAACACGCCGTACAGCAGAATCGCCAGCGAGAAGAGCGCGAGGATGCGCACGCGTACCGGGATCATCCCAAACAGATAGAAGGTCTGATTGCCGAACGCCGACGCGTACACGAAGAGCAGCGTGAAGTAGACGAAGTACGTGCCGAGAAGCGTGATGCCGATCAGCGCGGCAACGCCGGCGGAGCCGAGCGTCGACAGCGTGAAGAGCGTGATGAGGTGCCACGTCCCCCACTCCTCCTCGATCGCCGATCCCATCATGTACAGCAGGAGCAACGTGATGAAGAGCGAGAGCGCCTGCATGATGCCCTGCCCCGCCTGCGTGAACTGATACGTGACGAGGCGCCACACCTCTCCCGACTGCACGGCGTGCCCGTCGAAGCGGAACAGCCGCGCGTACCGCGCCGGATCCTGATGTTCGAGAAGGAAGAAGGCGACATTCAGGAACAGCAGGATGAAAACGGCGCGAAGGTTTTCTCCTCGGGACCGAAACATGGGACTCTCTCCGGCGCAACGGCCGCCGGTTTCGTTTTATTCAACGGTATTAACGCGCGACGACGTCTTCGGTTTGCACGAACTGCAGAACGTCGCCGTCTTTCAGCCCGTGCTGCTTCGCGACGCCGGCCGCGACTTCGAGGACGTAGCGCGCCTTCGCGTTCGGCGGGTAGCTCGGGCAATCCTCGATCTGACACGGCGGAACGTCGTGCGCAACGTGCACGATCTTCCGGTTCGAGTCGATCCAGATCATGTCCAGCGGGATGCGCGTGTTCTTCATCCAGAACGGATACTCGCCTTCCTCCGGAAAGAAGAAGAGCATGCCCGCGTTCGGACGGAGCTGATCGCGATACATGAGCCCCTGCGCGCGCGTCTCCTCGTCCGCCGCGATCTCGACCGCGACGATGGTGTGATCGGGCAGCACGACGCGCGGTCCGCTCGTTGGCGCGACCGGCGTTTGCGACGCAGTCGGCGACGGAGTCGACGGCGCCTTCGCGCACGTCATCGAGAGCAGCAGCACCATCGCGGCGATCCTCATTTCTCCTCCACCTCCACGACGTCTTCCGCCTCGCGGTCGCGGGGGATGAGATCGTATTTCTTCGCGTAGTACCGGAACGAGCGGAAGGACATCCGCAGCAGCTCCGCGGCCTGCGTCTGCACGCCGCCCGCGCGCTCGAGCGCCTTGAGCATGAAGATCTTCGCGATGGCCTCGAGATGCTCCTCCAGCGACAACCCTTCGGGCGGGAGCATGAACGTCGCGTCCGGAATGCGGCCGCCGAGGAGAACGTGCTCGGGGAGAGACTTGGTGGTGAGGACGTCGGATGTCTCCAGCGCGATCATCCGCTCGATCACGTTCTCCAGCTCGCGCACGTTGCCCGGCCAGTGATACTTCTCGATCGCGCGCATGGCGTCGGAGGAGATGCGCGCGCGCGGCACGGCCATGCGCGTCGAGAACTTCTCGATGAAGTGATCGACGAGCAGCGGGATGTCTTCCTTGCGCTGCCGCAGCGGCGGGAGCGTGATGGGGATGACGTTGATGCGATAGAAGAGATCCTCGCGAAACGTGCCCTCGCGAATGGATTCGGAAAGATCGCGATTCGTCGCGGCGATGACGCGCACATCGACCGGAGTCTCGACGTTGGAGCCGACGCGCCGCACGACGCGGTCCTGCAGCACGCGCAGGAGCTTGATCTGCATCGCGGTCGAGGTCTCGCCGATCTCGTCGAGGAAGATCGTGCCGCGATCGGCCTCGTGAAAGAGTCCGCGCTTCTCGCGAATGGCGCCCGTGAACGCGCCGCGCTCGTGTCCGAAGAGCTCGGACTCGAGGAGCGTCTCGGGAAGCGCGCCGCAGTTGATGGAGACGAACTTGCCGCGACGGTCGGAGTTGTAGTGAATGGCGCGCGCGATGAGCTCTTTGCCCGTGCCCGACTCGCCGGAGATGAGCACGGTGGACATGGTCTTGGCGATGCGCTGGACGATGGAGAAGATCTCCTGCATCTTCGCGCTCTTGCCGAGGATATTGGCGAAGGTGAAGCGCTCCTCGAGCGCGGTGCGGAGATGGATGTTCTCGTCCTCGAGCTCCTTCCGCTCGACGGCTTTGCGAACGATGATCTTCAGCTCTTCGATGTCGAAGGGCTTGGCGATGTAGTCGACCGCGCCGGCCTTCAATGCCTCGACGGCGGAGCGCGTCGACGTGTGCGCGGTGATCATGACGAAGGCGATGGACGGACTCTGCGCCTTGATGTCGCGCACGAGATCGATGCCCGAGCCGTCGGGCAGCATGAGGTCGCACAACACGACGTCCGGCTCCGCGCGCTGAATGGCCGCACGGGCATCGCCGAGGGTCGGCGCAACCTCGACACGCCAGCCTTCTTCCTCGAAGACGATGGAGAGGAAGTCGCGCAGGGAGGCTTCGTCGTCGACGATGAGGAGGTTCACTGCGGGGATTTTAGTCGTCTAAGAGTCGCAAAGTCGTCAAGTCTCAAAGTCGCAAAGGCCAGCTATTCTGGTGCTCCTTTGAGACTTTGCGACTTGAAGACTCTGCGACTCGTTCTCGCGCTCGGCGTGGCGCTCCCCACCCTCGCCGCCCACCCGCCCCGCGTCCCGGCCGCGCAGAAGCAGCGCGGGATGAGTTACGCGTGCGGGTTCAGTCGCGAGCGCGACGTGCGGTATGGGTCGGAGGCTTCGGCGGAGTCGTTGCGCGAGTTGAAGGACCTCGGCGTGGGGTGGGTGTCGATCACGCCGTTCGGGTTTCATCGCGGCGGCGGGGAGTTGCGCTGGGGTGGGGAGCGGGTGTGGGAGACGGATGACTCGCTCTTCGCGGTCACGAAGCAGGCGCACGCACTCGGGATCAAGGTGCTGCTGAAGCCGCACGTCTGGGGGAAGCCGGATGAGGCGGGCGAGGCGTGGCTCGATGCGTACACGCGGTTCATCGAGCATTACGCGACGATCGCGCGCGACGCGAACGTCGATGCGTTCTCGATCGGCAACGAGTTGAAGGTCGCGTCGAAAGATGAGAAGCGATGGCGCGCGATCATCGGCCGCGTGCGCGCGATCTATCGCGGACCGCTGACGTACGGCGCGAACTTCGATGAAGTGTTCGACGTGAAGTTCTGGGACGCGCTGGACTGGATCGGCGTGAGCGGCTACTTCCCGCTCGTGGAAGACGCGACGCCGACGCGCGCGTCGCTCGTGCGCGCGTGGCAACCCATTCTGTCGCGGCTGGAGGCGCTGTCGGCGTCGGCGCGCAAGCCGGTGCTGTTCACGGAGATCGGCTACCGCAGCGCGGACGGCGCGGCGTGGCGGCAGTGGGAGATTCCGCGCAACGCGCCGGCGAATGCGGAGGCGCAGCGCATCGCGTACGAAGCGTTTTTCGAGACGGTGTGGCCGCGGCCGTGGGTCGCGGGTGCGTATCCATGGAAGTGGTTCTCGTATCCGCATCACGGCAGCGCGACGGGC